>JBGOYM010000122.1:0-6686 GCA_041479675.1 Candidatus Methanoperedens sp. | reverse complement strand
GATCACGTCACTGTCATAACCTGTGCCGTCCGCCTGAAGCACCTGGACCGGCATGATATTAGTACTGGCATACGATACGCCTGCGATACCGGCACTATTGTTCACGCTTGCAGCCGCGATGCCTGCCAGGGCTGTGCCGTGACCGTTGGGGTCTGCGTTCGGATCGCCGCCGATAGAGCTGTTCCCGGTTGTCATTCGCGCGGAAAGGTCAGGATGCGTTGCATCCACGCCTGTATCAAGTACAGCGAGTGTTGCCGGGCTGGAGATAGAAATAGTATCATAAGCAGTATCCCAGGCAATTTTAGGAAGCGCCCACTGCTGCGCGTACTTCGGGTCATCGGGGATGCCCGCGACCTGGAGCTTTATGGCGCCGTTAGCGCGTTCTACTGAGGGGTTGTTTTTATAAGCTTCAAGTATCCTGTCCCGCGCATTGGCGGGAACGTAAATCACATGGGTGCGTATCTGTGAAAGATCACGCCCGCTTTCCCCGCCTGATGAATGGATAGCATTATCAATATCGGCTTTTCCGGCAGAAGCCTTGAACTTTACCAGAATGGGAACTTTGTCCACATTTGGAACGCCATTGCCAGACGATGCCGCCATGCTGATAGTAGCCGCAACACTGATCAGCATCATCAATACGGTCGCAAGTACGAGCATGTTGCCAAAGATGCTCTACCAATTCGAGCGCTCAGCAACGGTTGAATTTATTTTCTCAGATTTTTCATGTTTTATACCTCAACACCACTTATAATATCAGGAATTCGTGTTCCCGTTCAAGTTTTTTCCTCAGCTATTGAATATTATGCAGGTCACCACGACTTAATTTACCCCAGATTTATCGGTGTTATCGATGCGACTGCACCAAGAACTCATACCCATATATGCATGTTTCACTATTTAATATCTTCTATGATATATAGTTATTATGTATATAATTATAACAATTATCATTATAAGAGGAATTTATGTCCTAAATAAGGAGTGATGTGATCATAAAGCATGAGAAAAGAATTTATAATAAAAAAGCTATCATTATTTGCTCTTATATCACAAATCCCGTTTCACTCTTCGGCTTCGCCTTAATAAGAATAAAGTTCCTCATCTTCGAAGGCAGCACCTGAGCTACCTCCTTCATTGTCACCCCTTCAACGAACTTGATATTCTCTATCATCTCGTGGTACTCCTCATATGGAAGTTTCACGCGCGCCCCGTTCATTTGCAGCGTGATGGGCAGGGGATGGAGGCTGTCTATTATCTCCTGTACCTGGTCCTCTATCTCTTTCTTGATTCGCGGCGGAGCTACTGATGGCGGGTCTTTGGCTATCTCCTTTCGCATGTTATCAAAAACGTCACCTATCACGTCCGCAAGTTTATCAAGAGTGCGCAATTCCTCTGAATGGCGCATTTGATGAAGGATCCTCCCGAAGCTTCCGACATATGCGGTGGCGTTGGGAACGTCCTCTGTCCTCAAATCAGGCGCGCCCGTGACCACAACCGGTATTTCGATCCCTTCATAGAGCTTCTTTGATTTCTCTATTATGCAATGCTCGTAATTCCCCAGGATGAACACGGCAAGGTCATGCTCGTTGATTAGGTCGCGCTCGTAAGCGCTCAACTGGCAAATCCTTTTTCCCACACCCCGCGCAAGTCCGACCATGTTGGTCTTTGCGCCCTTTTTTCTCAGGAATTCTGCCACATCGCAGTCAAGGTGCGGCAGATGATGGTATGCCAGTGTGGGAGCTACCGTGGCTATCTCAGTACCTGTAAGAGGTGCACGGGTAAGCTTTCCAAGAAGCTCGGCTGCTTTTGCCTCCACTATCGCCATATCCTCAAGCGGTACCAGGATCAGCAGCACCACCTCTGTCTGCATTATGTTCTTCTGGAGAATATAGCCGCCGAGGTCTTCCACGAGTTCTACGATCTGACCGTGCTTGTAAACGCCGCCAATATACATAACAGGTTCAAACATTTTCTTCACTCCTTAGCGATTCAAGCATATCCTTTCCCTGCTGTATCCATTCAGGTTTCAGTGTATCCTCGGATGCCACGAACATCACATGCGAGGCTGAAAGCTCATGTTTTCGAACCCTGAAACCCTCGGGGATTATTCGAAGGGCAATAGCATCTATGAGCCGATCAAGAACTTCCTGCCGCGGCTCATCGATAACAAGTTCCTTCATTTCATCCAGTTCCTTAATAGGATCAACTTTTATTATTATTATCTTTTTATCAGGCTGCTCGATCTTTTCTTTACCATATTTTTCCCAGAGCTTGTTAAGAAGCTTGATGGTGAAGGCTTCTCTTTGCAGCTCTATCTTTATTTCATCCTTTCCCAGAGCCCCCATATCGACTTTTGCAAAATCCTTGAGCCTTATCGCAGGGGTCGTCAGGCGAAGAAGCGCGACAAAAATAAAGACCGGCTGCACCGGATCAACATATACTTTGAGTCTTCCTATCACCCTGTTAAGTGAGAGATCTGCTAAAACGTCCTGTATCAGTATCTTTGTGGTTTTCGCACCAACTGCATCAGGCGACTCAATGATAAATGTCTCAAGCTGTTCCATCTTTTCCTCTAAAACCCCGCATTTAAATGCGTGGTCTAATAAATCCGGACACAAGCAGAGCTGCTCCTACCGCGCCAATATACTGCGCGTTGTCCGGAACTATGACCTTTACTTTGAGCAGTTCTTCGACTGCTTTTGGCAATCCTTCTATCAGCGAAGTCCCACCGCACATTATAACGGGTTCTTTCACGTCTATTTCCTGAAGCTGCTGCTCGAATAACTGTTCTGCAACGCTATGGCAGGCTGCAGCAGCTACATCTTCAGGCGTGCTCCCTGCAGCAAGTGAATTAACAAGTGACTGAATGCCAAATACTATGCAGTAGCTGTTCATCTTGACATCCTCCTGCTTTCCTTTCATTGCAAGAGCGCCAAGTTCGGTGATGCCCACACCCAGCCTCTTGGCTGTCATCTCAAGGAACCTGCCAGATGCGCCTGCGCAAATGCCTCCCATTGTGAACATTCCTGGGATGCCGTCCATGACAGAGATGGCCTTATTGTCCATCCCGCCGATATCAAGTACGGTGGCTGGCCCTTTCTGTTTATCAGCAAGGTACACCGCGCCCTTGGAGTTGACCGTTATTTCTTCCTGGATAAGGTCAGCTTTGAGATGATCGCCGACCAGGAACCTGCCGTAACCTGTTGTACCAAGAGCCTGGATCTCTTCGCGCTTTACTCCAGCTTCTTTCAGGGCGGCATTGAATGCTTCATCCGCACTCTCGAGTACCTTTATTGTGGGTACCCAGCCTTTGCCGATAATCTTGTTGTCTTTCATAATAACGGCTTTCGTGGTCGTTGAGCCAGAATCGATGCCTGCGGTCAGACCACTCTGTTTTTCCCGCGCAAGCAGGCTCTTTCTACGCGCCGTGGTAGTGAGCGCCCCCATCCTTGTAAGAAGAGTACCTGCTGTTGTTCTTTCAGTGAATGAGTAGCTTATAACAGGAATGCCTGTTTTCTCGTGGATGTACCGGCGCACTTCGCTTCTTACGATAGCAGCTTCCGCGCACCTGAAGCACGTTGCAACGAATACTGCGTCCACATGCACCTTACCTGTTACTATGGATTTTGCCCGTGCCATAAGTAGCTTCAGGTCGGAACTTGCTACTTTAAGGCCGAATTCCTCTTCTATGTTCTCGATATCCTTGATATCGATCTCAGGATAGACTATCACAGCATTGACCTGCTTTGCGGCAGAATCGATCTCAGCCTGTATGCCGCTGTATTCAGCGCCGCATGAAAGCTGCGCTATCCTGACAAGATTTTCAGATGAGTTCATTTCTTTTCCCCCTGACCAAGGGATTTCAGGAACTGTGATATCTTAAATACGAACTCTTTTGCTTCTTCTTCGTTCGAGGGATAATCAAGGTCTAATATAGGGATCTTTTTTGCGCGGATGAGGAAATTTACAAGTTCATTCGTCCTTGCGCATCCCATGCATCCGAACGAGACAACTGGATCTCGAACAATGATCGCAGCTTCCGCTTTTGAGATCAGCGGACCATTTAAAGCCATCCTTCCCCTCACACCAGATGGCACTTCCACAGCAGCGTACTTTAATCCTATCTTTGGATCCTCAGGGGTAATATTCATAGGAGGAGAATCAAGTCCCGCATTACTTACTCTTTTTGATATCTCCTGCATCACTGCAAGCGGCTCATGCCCGAACCTTTCAACAAGGTCAGAAAGGATGAGACTGTTCGTGGGGTATATGAAAACCTTCATTATGACACCTCTGCTTTCTCTATAATCTCTTTAAGCTTTTCCAATTCCAATTTTTTCTTTTTCATCTTCTGGCGGGGAATTTCACCTTTATCAAGCGCTCTTAATCCTTCAGCGATCTGAGGAAGGATCCTTTCTTCTGTCTCGAGCATATGGAATCCTGGTCTTGCGCCCCCCCACCTTGTGGCTCTGCACCTGTTAGGTTCACCTGGCGCAAAACCTCTTTCTTTTATGAATATGCCGTAAGGGTCCATTTTACGTGTTTCAGAGAGAAGCTTATCCACTACAGCGCGTTCGCCGCTAACCATCACGCCAAAGCAGGTTTCCTTTATCATTACATCGGCATTGGATTCATAAAGTTTAATAACGACATCGCTTGGAAGCACTTTTGAAGAATTAATGACCATCATTTTTGTTATATTATCCATTATGAAACCTCTCTAATGTAAACAATATCCCCGGCTTTTACCCCTTTTAACCTCTCGGTATGTATTACCTTTCCTATAATATTAGTACATTCGAATTTCTCACCGGTCGGACCATACTTCGGGTCATCAGTAAGCTTTACTCCTATCATCCCATAGCGTTTAGCAGCCTGGTTCGTAACTGCTATCTCTCCAGCTTTGACCTCTTTTTTGGGGACGTTCTCAGGGTTTATTTCTTTATAGGCTTCAGCTTCTTTCTCTGACCTGAAGAGGTATGTATTCTCATAAGTATAGAATACTGGAAGAGGACCCAGCGGCAGGTCTTTAAGTCGCAGAGAATGCCTGAAAAAGTCAAGAGTTATTGGAGCAAGGTCATCATAGAACTTGACATCGATTATTTTATCGGATCTCACGCCAAGCCCTGCAACCACGCCTTCACTTATTATTTCAATGGTTGTTTTGGGGTCCTGTTCAACTATGATGGCATCGTCGCCAGTATATCCATGTTTCTCAAGTTTCAAACCCCGCGCATCCAGGATTTTTTCAGCCTGGGTAAAGCCCATTCCAAGGATCATGACCCGTTCAGGATTGGGAATGACCGCAAGCCTGCTGCCAGCCTGCACTATCCTGATAAGCTCAATGCCTTCGGTCACGTGCCCCACCACGCTGTGTACTGCGCTTGATGTCCTGTCCCCCTTGTAAATATAGATACGTCCGTTCCCCACGCCGTCAGTGCGGACTGCCACTGCGCCTTCTGAACGTGCTTCCCAGTGTTCATAGGGGCAGCCTTCACCCTTGAGAGCATCATCTGATATGAATGAGTTCGAGAAGGTCTGGACATTAAATGTTTTTTTCCTGATTAGAGCAAGGAAATGCTCCGCGCCTTCGGGTGCTTCGTTAACAAGGTCAACCTTAAAATGTGTGAAAATCCTCATCCCGTCTTCGAGTTTTGTTGAGAGGTCAGTGGTGGATATCTTGTCGAGCAGGGTTTCCCACTTTATCACGGGTTCTATCTTTAAAATGGTATCTCCCTGTTTAAGTCCTGTGAAAACACCTTTACCGCTTATGATCTTTCCAACTACTGCATCCCTTGGGCTTCCGTAATCCGAAAAATGTTTATCTTTTGAAAACATCAGGTAAGTGTTTTTCGCATCATAGCCGCCAGTACCAAAAAAAACATCGTAACGATTGAATTTTTTCTCAACCCGTTCAGGTACAACATCGGTTTCGACAGGCCCGAAAGCAATTGAATTAGCGGTCTCCCAGTGGGCTTTTATATTAATGAGATCATCCTTGGACCTTGTCCATATACCATGTTCCCCTGCAAGTTCTATCCTGAACTCGCCTTTTGTCGTAATGATCTTGTATTCCGAGGTCGCTTCTTCTTTTTTCGTACCTGCTTTTAAAATGCCTATGGTCGTTCCGGGAAGATAGAACGCTTTTGAAAGTTCAAGAGCGTCTTTTAGTACTGCCCCGTCCTTTACTTCTAATTTTTGCTCATTTACCTCTATCAGTATCACGTAACACCTTTACTGGTTATTTCAATTCCTTGACCATTCCTTCCAGGGTTTCTTCCCGCTCTTTTTCAGAAAGTTTGGATAAAACAACTTCAGTATCCCCAATATCAACTATCTTGCCAAGGCGCATCAATGCAGCCCTGTCGCACACCTGAGCTACAAAGTCCATATCATGTGAGACTATGATAAATGTCTCTCCAAGTTCTTTCCTGGCATTCAGGATGGATTTTGCGACTTCGATCTTTGTCACAGGATCCATGGTCCCTGTCGGTTCATCAAAAACAAGTATTCTCGGTTCTTTGATGAGCACCTGCGCCATCGCCACCCTGTGTCGTTCCCCCTCGCTCAGTTCATCGGGCATCTTGGCAAGGATCTCTGCGGCTTTTTTCTGAGTGAATCCAGCGGTCAGCAATGTCTGGATAGCCTTTCGCTCGCCAAGTTCCATAGGAAGGTCAAGCCCT
>JBGOYM010000121.1:0-6721 GCA_041479675.1 Candidatus Methanoperedens sp. | reverse complement strand
TTTCTATATTAATCGTTATATTACGATTTATCATTAAATTTAAAAAAGACTTAAATAAATGCATGCAAACATTAATTCAGAGTTGATACATGAAAAAAGCCATCATCGTCGTGGACATGATAAATGATTTTGTTACCGGGAAAATCGGGAGTCACCGCGCCCAAAAAATCGTGCCGAATATAGCAGCCCTCCTGAAAAAAACAAGAAAGCAGGGCATTACCGTCATATATCTGAGGGATGCCCATATGGTAAATGATAAGGAACTGGGCATCTGGGGGCAGCATGCTATGAAAGATACGCAGGGGTCTGAAATAATACCTGAACTCAAACCAGAAAAAAACGATATCATCATCGAAAAAAAATGGTACAGCGGGTTCGTGGATACCGAACTCCCCGCAATACTTAAAAAAATGGGAGCAGACACCCTGATCTTTGTGGGTGTAAGTACTGACATCTGCGTCCAGAACAATGTTGCTCATGCTTATTTTTCGGGATATCGAACAATAGTTCCACAGGACTGTACAGCATCAATAGATGAAGCCGCGCACGAACAGGCACTTAAATACATGAAGAGCATCTATGGCGCGGAGATAACAACATCGGAAAAAGTGTTGTAAACGGTTTTCATGATTGCAGGCATAGATGAGGCGGGAAAAGGACCTGTGCTCGGTCCCATGTGCGTCGCTGGAGTACTGCTGGATGAGAATAAACTTGGCAGGCTAGCCCGCCTCGGTGTTAAGGATTCAAAAAAGCTGACGCCAAAAAAGCGGGAGGCTCTTTCGGTTGAAATTAAAAAGCTCGCAGACAGGTTTTTTATCCTTGAGGTAAGCCCAGGACAGATAGATGAACTCAGGAAAGTGATGACGATGAACGAGATAATGGTGGCATGCTACGTGAAAGTACTGGAGGAACTCATGCCAGACAGCGCCTTCGTGGATGCGGCTGACGTTATCGCACAGCGTTTCGGGGAGAACATAAAGAAAAAATATTCAGGTGATTTGAAGATCACTTCAGAACACAATGCTGATGAGAAATACCCGATCGTTTCCGCAGCTTCCATCATTGCAAAAGTAAGAAGGGACGAACTTATCAGGAATATTGAAAAAACAGTAGGCACTGAAATAGGAAGCGGCTACCCCTCAGACCGCAAAACGATAACGTTCCTTGAGAAATGGGTCATGGAACACGGCTCTCTTCCTGATTTTGCAAGGAGTTCCTGGGAGACTTCAAAAAATATCATCGATAAATTCGGGGAAAAGCAGAGAGTCGTGGAGGGAATACCTTTGAAAAAGGCTATGAACTCGCAGGTTTATGTGATTAAAACCAGTGACAGGACATCGGGAATAAGTGAGTTGCTAAAACGCCTCAGCATAGGCGATTTTTCCGGGAAAAAAGTCGCCATCAAAGCCAACTTCAACAGCGCGGACCCGTTCCCCGCCTCCACGCACCCAGATACCCTGAGTGCTCTTGTCGATTTCTTGAAAGAGAATGGAGCAAGTATTGTGCTGGCTGAGAGAAGCGGCATGGGGAACACCAGAAAAGTCCTTGAGGAGACAGGAGTCCTGGAACTGGCAGGGAAAAAAGGATTCGATGTTGTTGTACTGGATGACCGCAAGAGCGGGTGGGGCAGGATGACACTTGCGGGAAGTCACTGGAAAAAGGGATTCCTGTTTTCCGATGTATTCAGGGAAGCTGATGCAGTAGTGCAGACCTGTTGCCTGAAAACACACAGGTACGGGGGGCACGTTACCCTTTCTCTCAAGAACAGCGTTGGAATGGTTGCCAGGTACGACCCCGAGAATGGTTATGATTATATGGGCGAGCTTCACGGCTCACGATACCAGAGGCAGATGATAGCAGAAATAAACATGGCTTACGAACCCGAATTCGTGATAATGGATGGGATCGAGGGTTTCTCAAAAGGTGGGCCAGATAAGGGAACGCTGATACGTCCGGGCATCCTCATCGCGAGCAGGGACAGGGTCGCAGTTGACGCTGCTGGGGTGGCTGTGCTGCGGATATACGGGACAACCGACGAGGTAGGAAGGGGTGGGATATTTGAGCAGGAGCAAATAGCAAGGGCTGCTGAACTGGGTCTGGGCGTCACGTCACCGGATAAAATAGAGCTTATCGCAGTTAATGAAGAAGCCGGAGATATCTGCAAAAAGATCGAGGAGAAACTAAGGCAAACCTGATCAAGTCTCTCCTATCGTCACCTTTTGCATCTTCAAGACATATATAAAACTGCGAGCTTGCGCTGTTTGGGTCATTAGAGCGAGCCATGCCGACCGCTCCCTTCTTATGTGTCAGCGTGGGGGCGATCTCAAGAGGTATGGTCTTGCCTGATCCTCCTGTGCAAGTTCGATGAAGTTCTTTGTGATGATGGGCGCTTCTTTTTCATAAAGCTCAAACTTGATCGTCCCTTTATTTTTCCTCTTTTTTCTCTTCTTTTGCCATCTCTTTATCCATCTTGTAGTCGTCGTAGCCCATCCATGCCACGATCAATCCCACAAACAGAAGGAAGAGACCAACAGAGCCTTTGATTAAAATAAGAAGGTCATCTAAAAATCCCGTGAAGGAATCTTTCATTAACCATTCTAATCCGATATACCATACTAATCCAGCAATCAATATTACTATACCTATAAGCATTTTTATTATATTACCTACCGAGGACATAATATCACCCATCTTAAATTCATTTAACCTATATTAAGTTTTTTTATGGACAATAGGAAAACTTATTACCCCGGTTATTAATAGTAAATATAATGAACGGAACAATCTTGCAGGTAATAATAAAAGGCGTATACCTCCTCGAAAAAAACAGCGGCCCGGTTCCTCTTGTGCTTCTTGAAGACGAGGGAAAACGCCTTATGCCCATATATATTGGATTATCTGAGGCTATTTCAATAAATGCAGCCATAAATCACGAAATCCCTCCGAGGCCAATGACCCATGACCTTTTCATATCTCTGCTTGAACGAACGAGTTCGCAGATAGACGATATCCTGATAGATGAACTCAACGAGGGCGTCTATTACGCCAGGATGTGCGTTTCCATGGATGGAAGACAGTTCGAAATCGACGCAAGACCCAGCGACTGTATCGCCATAGCGCTACGGTGCAATGCCACCATCCATGTGAGAGAGAGCATAATTTGCGAAGCTGCGATCAATAAAGAGGAGATCGAAGGGATCTTATCGCTTGACAGCTATCTACCCTGAGGCAATACTTTCACACCACTATCGTAAAGCAGATACCTGCAGAGAGATATTTTGGTATTATGTTTTTTGAAGAAAAAGGTATCTTCACTGTGCATGAGTTCACCCTTGCTGTAAAGGGCATACTTACAAATGGGCAGTTCAATGACGTCTGGATACGGGGTGAGATATCGAATTTCAAGAACCATACATCAGGTCACCGGTATTTTACTCTCAAAGATAAAAACAGCTCCCTCCAATGCGTAATGTTCAAATGGCACGGACAGAACCTCAGGTTCGAGCCAGAACACGGCATGAAAGTGCTGGTTCTTGGAGACCTGGATGTATATGAGCAGAGGGGCCAATACCAGTTAAAGATAAGGGCAATACGGCCAGATGGTGTCGGGGAGCTTTACAAAGCTTATGAGCAGTTAAAGAATAAACTGGCGCTTGAGGGGCTTTTTTCGCCCGAACATAAAAAAGCGCTGCCACGGTTCCCAAAAAAGATCGGGGTCGCCACTTCGGAAACCGGAGCTGTCCTTCATGATATACTGACAATCCTGAAAAGAAGATACCCAGTAAGTGTATTGTTCATTCCAACAATGGTGCAGGGAGAATATGCCGCCAATAGCATAGTCCACTCTATTGAACTTCTTAATAAAACGGACGTTGATATCATTATCCTGGGAAGGGGCGGAGGCTCGCTGGAAGACCTGTGGGCGTTCAATGAAGAGGCTGTGGCACGGGCTATTTTTCGCTCAAAGCTCCCCATCATCTCAGCAGTGGGGCACGAGACCGATTATACCATCGCTGATTTTGTGGCAGACGTCCGTGCCCCAACGCCATCTGTTGCTGCTGAGTTGGCGGTTCCGCACAGGCAGGAAATAATCAGTCAGGTAAAGAGGTTAAGGGAAATATTAATTGAAAAGCAGCGGCGCGATATCAGAGATCGGTCTCTTCACGCAACAGAACTCAGGAAGTGCGTGGACCCAAATTTATTTCAGGAACGTCTTGCCAATTATATGCAGTATATCGATGATATTTCACAGCGTAAGATGCACAGCACTGAAAAGCTGCTTGAAACAAAGACGTCTGCTTTCAGGGCATGCGCCGGTAAACTTGATGCTGTAAGCCCGCTCGGGACTTTTTCACGGGGTTACAGCATAGCGTTGAAACTTCCTGATAAGAAACCGATACGCAGCATCAGTGAAGTAGAAAAAAACGATGAGATCCAGATCCTTGTTAACGATGGGAAAATCAAATGTGATGTAAATGATAAAGAGGAATGCAAATGGAAATAAGCTTTGAAGATAAGCTTGCGGAACTTGAGACAATAGTTGAGAAACTTGAGAAAGGACAGCTTTCCCTTGATGAGAGCCTTGAACTTTTCGAGCACGGCATAATTTTGTCCAGAGAATGTAACGCCATGCTAAAAAGCGCCAGGCAAAAAGTGGAAAAATTAATAGAAGAGGATAATGGCACGAAGTCTGAGGATTTTGCTCTGCCGAATGAGAATATCGAAGGAGACCGTAGTTAAAGAATCAGTTATAATAGCAAAATCTTAAAATAATCCATATTTTTGGTATTTATATGTTGCCTTTTGAATAATTATAATCATGAGGTAAAAAGTTCTTCTACAGCAGGAAGCGCTGAAGGTAATGCAAAGATAACAACCTTATCATCAGGAAGGATGACGTGGCTGCCGCCAGGTATAATTACCTCCATGCCCCTCACTATCGCGCTTACAATGGCGCCTCGGGGGAAATGGACGTCCTTGAGTTTCTTATTGAGTATCCTGGAGCCCTGTTTTGCGGTCAATTCAATGATCTTTCCCTTCTCACCTTCGATGGTAATAAGAGATTCTATACCTATTCCCATAGTAAATTTCAAAACCTCATTGATAGTAGCCTGGATAGGGCTTATAGCCACGTCCACGCCAACAATCTCGAACAATTCCGCATAATCCGGACGATCTGCCCTTGCAATTACCTTTTTCGCTCCAAGCCTCTTTGCCAGAAGAGCGCATATCAGGTTCTTCTCATCGCTATTTGTGACCGCTATCACCGCATCCATCGAGCCTATGTTCTCCTCTTTCATCAGGGTGATATCAGTTCCGTCCCCATTAATGACAAGGACGTTTTTAAGAGACTGGGCAAGCTCTTCGCTTTTTTTCTTATTAATTTCGAGCAGTACCAGCTTAAAATTTTTCTTTTCAAGGAGTTTGATAAGGTAATACCCAACTTTCCCCCCCCCCACCACAGCTATTTTTCCAGTGTTTTTCTTTGTCTCTTCAAACAGCTTTCTTGTACCTTCAATGGCTTCCGGTTTACCCACGATCACAACCCTGTCATCCTTCTTGATGACATCATCACCATGAGGTATCATAAGTTGCGAACCACGGAAGATAGCTGACATTAAACAGCACTCAGGAAGATTTGATTCAGAAAGTTTTTTTCCGACAAGCTGATTCTGCTCTCCTACCTTGAATTCCATCATCTTGATCTTCCCGCCTACAAAATTTTCCACGTTTATTGCTTCAGGAATGGAGAGGATCTGGTTGATCTCTGAAGCAAGGGATAACTCGGGGCAGACCATTGCGTTCATCCCGACGGTTTGGCGTACAGATACCGGTCTGTCGATATAGTCCGGATTGCTGACGCGAGCGATGGTCTTAACTTTATCGTTCAGTATCTTTGAAGCCATGCAGGCTACAATATTGACCTCATCCACTCCTGTTACTGCAACTACAAGTTCTGACTTTTCAATATTTGCCTTTTTGAGCAGTTTGACATCAGCCCCGTTCCCATGAATGACCTGAACATCAAGCTGCCTTGCCCTGCTGCAGACATCCTCGTCTTTCTCTATAATAAATACGTCATTGTTCCTGCATAGCCTCTTTGCTATATGATATCCTACTTCGCCCGCACCGATAATTATTATTCGCATATTGTCCAGTTTTTCACCAGATCAATTTAATTTATTATTAAATTAATCTTCCAACAATTTCTTCCCTTTTGTGAAACCAAATACCGATGAAGCGGCTATTATCAATACAATAATGATCAGGGCTATGCTTGATGTGGTCGTACGTTCCATATTATGCAGGATAAGACGGTAGAGAAGGTCGGCAGTCCAGATACCTATTATAAGTCCCATGAACCCGAATACAACGGCATATCCCGAATTCTTGATTATGTCTGTTAGTGTCATATTGTTTATGGATAAGGTATTTGAGTGTAATAAATATATCTAATGATGGGTCATAATCCTTATCTTAAAGCAGTATCATCTATTTACCATGGCAAGAATAGGCGGCGTGATGCTTAATAGATCGATCGTGGCAGCAATAGGAGAGAAACCAGCCGATTCTTCAATAAAGGCAAAAAAGCTGGGGGCGGATATTCTGGAGCTAAGGATCGACCTTCTGGGAACCGATGCACTTCAGACACTTAACGAAATAAGAAAAACAAATCTTCCAATCATTATCACGAACCGCATGAAGGGGGAAGGAGGTGCCT
>JBGOYM010000120.1:0-6766 GCA_041479675.1 Candidatus Methanoperedens sp. | reverse complement strand
ATTTGAATTCATTCGATTACTTCTCAGTCATATACCAGAAAAAAATTTTAAAATTGTGAGATATGTCGGCATATATTCAAGAAGAGGATACAGGCACAGGCAAACTGAATTTCATGAAGGGGAGATCATTCTCATTAAGAGAAGTTGGAGGGAGGAGATTAAGAGGACTTTCGATTATGACCCACTGATATGCCCAAAATGCAAAATCGAAATGGAACTCATAGGAACATGTTATGAAGGAACTGAAAGTTATCCTACGGAAGAACCGCCACCAGTTGAGCCACCACCCAATATCAAACTTAGTCAACAGCAAAGGATGCAATTGATCATATCCCTGATCAGAGAAAATCAAAATGGTAGAGGAGCAAGTATCGAAAAAATAGTGTCTGAAGCAGCAAAAAAAGGAATCGATAAAGAACAGGTACTTTGTGACTTCCAACATCTGAAGATGCAAGGAGAGGTATATGAACCAAAGACAGGCGAAATCAAATATGCATTTTAGGGTCGATCAAACGTTAAATTGCCCCGATAGGGGCTTTCTTGATATTTATAGCAAATTCTTGCGAATAATTCGCACAAACTATTAAATATATTAGCAAACTATCGTATGTTTCTATATCTTATATTAATTTATCAAATATTGAAGAGAATAATATGCACCAAAAAGATAGAACGGATGATTACTCGATAGATGTGCGAAATCTCACGAAAAAGTTCGGCGATTTTACAGCAGTAGATAATATTTCATTCTCAGTAAAACGTGGTGAGACTTTCGCTTTCCTTGGACCTAACGGCGCAGGTAAAACAACAACAATCAAGATGCTTACCACACTTCTTCGCCCAACAACAGGAACAATGCAGGTAAACGGCTTTGATCCAATGACAAACAAGGATGCAGTAAGGCGTTCTTTTGGAATAGTATTCCAGGATCCAAGCCTGGATGATGAGCTAACCGCATATGAAAACATGGAATTCCATGGTGTATTATACAAAGTGCCTGATAAGATCTTGAAGAATAAGATTGAAGAGATGCTCAATTTCGTGGAACTCTGGGACAGGAAAAATGATATTGTTAAACACTTCTCTGGAGGGATGAAGCGCAGGCTTGAGATCGCACGCGGGCTCTTGCATACACCTGAAGTGCTTTTCATGGATGAGCCCACCATAGGTCTTGATCCGCAGACGCGCAATCATATCTGGAAATATCTCAAAGACCTGAATGGCACTTCGGGTATTACTGTATTTTTCACAACTCATTACATGGACGAGGCTGAACGGGTTGCAGACCGGGTAGCAATTATTGACCATGGAAGGATCGTTGCAGAAGGCAGCCCCGAAGAACTCTTAAAAAAGACAGGTGCAAAGACGCTTGAAGACGCTTTTTTATCCCTGACTGGTAAAAAAATACGCGATGAAGAGTCAGGAAGCATTGATGAAATGCGGATGAACCGCAAGATGTGGAGCAGATAATGATAAGAACAATTTACATACTCTGGCTAAGGCAGCTAAAGCGATATATCCGTTCACGTTCAAGGATGATAGGATCACTCGGACAGCCACTTCTATTCCTTCTTGCACTGGGATATGGATTCGGTCCTGTATTCCAGAAAGCTGGGCAGGGAAATTACCTCGAATTCCTGGCTCCCGGAGTTATTGCCATGAGCATTCTTTTCACGGCTATTTTTTCAGGGATTGAGATCATATGGGATAAGCAGTTCGGATTCCTGAAAGAAACTCTTGTTGCTCCGGTCTCAAGGCTCAATATTATGATAGGAAGAACGCTCGGTGGCGCCACTGTTGCGACTATTCAGGGCATTATAGTGTTTTTCATATCGATCGCTGCGGGATTTCGACCCACAAGTCTCACGTTCCTGCCTGTTGCTCTCCTGATAACGGTACTGACAGCTCTACTTTTTACGGCTATGGGTACAGCAATAGCATCGCTTCTTGAAGATATGCAGGGCTTTCAGATGATCATGAATTTCCTTGTGATGCCCATCTTTTTCCTGTCCGGCGCCCTGTTCCCGCTTGCAGGACTTCCCAGCTCGATCTTCATTGCAGCAAGCCTGAATCCACTCACTTACGGAGTTGATGGCTTAAGAGGCGCTCTTGGAGGACAAATGCATTTTGGCTTCGGTATTGATCTTGCGGTGCTAACAGGTGTTACAATGCTGTTCCTTGTTGTGGGAAGCTATCTATTCTCAAAAATAGAGATATAATCAGCATCGATTAACATGACTAAAGAGCAGCAACAGGAATATCGTGATATCCCGATTTCAAGACTTCATAAATGATATTGGTCTCGATCTTTTCTATTTCTTTCCAAGTTCTCAGTTCTTCAACGATTTTATTCAGAGCTATCTGTTCCCTGGCAAAGCATGCAGCAACAATAGTGTGTGTAGGACCCAAGGAAAGTGACACAAAAAAGAACTCTTTCATGCAAGTCAGCTTTTCTGCTATCTTCCTGGAATCCGTGCCTGGAATAAGGGATATTCCCATGAAAAAAACGTTTGTATATCCGAACTTGCATGGATTGATATTGGCCTGGATCTTGATGTAACCTGCATCTTCGAGTTTTTTCCTTCTCCGCTTAACGGTATCATGGGATATCCCAGTCCTGCGGGCTATTTCCACATCATCCAATCTCCCGTCCTGCTGCAACAGTTCAATTATCTTCTTATCGGTCTCATCCATACATTACTCCCTAAAAGCTGTGATGAGCTGGCTTCTCTTCTCGGCAAGGTCGATTACTTCTATCTTGCGAAATCCAGTATCTGTGAGCCATTCCCTGTATTGCGCTTCAGTATATGTATTTCCACTTTCAGTGTTTGCCAGCATGTTCACAGCGAACATTTCTGCCATAGGGCTTCGTCCGCGAACGAAATCCTCGATGGCTATCATTCCATTACTTCCCAAAATATTACTGGCACGCCCAATAAGTTTCCTGTTTTCTTTTTCTGAATAGATATGGCAGATATTGCCCATAAAAACAATATCGAATGTCTCATCTGCAAATTCGTTCACGAATTCATTCGTAAAATCCCCTTTCTTCAGGGTCAGGTTCTTGACATTCCCCAGATCAAACTGAGTCCTGACATAATCGATGGTATCCGGAAAATCATAAAGAACCGCATTCAAGCCTCTATTGACAAAGGCTTTTGAGTTCTTCCCGGGTCCGCCTCCCAGATCAAGCACGTTCTTTGCATTTTTCTTTCTTTTAAGGATATAGTTTACGGCTTCCTCTACGGCCTTATCTGGTTTTGAAGCCATGGCGTTCATGAAAGCTGCGACATCGTTCTTTTCATTTTCAGGCTTTGTCTTCCTGATTATGCCGGGAAGCTTAATCCACGCTTCCATTATATCGAGAAAATGGGGAAGAGATCCACCAACATAATCCTTGCCCTGTTCGATGAAGTGGGCTCGCCCCTTCTCAGTAATGGTATACCTCTCCTGTTTCTTATGAGCATATCCAAGATTGCAGAGAGCCTCAAGGACTATGAACAGTGCCCTCTCATCAGCATTGAGCATACTCTTCAGGGTTGTTATGTCCTTTTCCTCAGAGAGAGCCTCAAATATTCCTGTTCTATGGGCGCAAGCCAACAATACAAGTTTGCTTGCATGATCTCTTGCAGTCTCAAAATCAAACTCTTCATTAGATGTCCACATTTTTGCCATATAGCCTCTTTCCTCTCTATGCGAAAAATTCGCACAAAGTATTAAATATTTAGTTTAAGTATTGTATTACACGATTTATTATAAGAATTTATCGTAAAAGGAATAATATTATGAAAATCTTAGGAATATCAGGCAGTCCGAGAGCAAAGGGAAACACTGACATACTTGTACAGGAAGCCCTTAAGGCAGCTTCTGAAATGGGAGCTGAACAAGAGTTTATCGCCATATCAGGCAAGAAAATCAAACCATGCAACGGCTGCGGTACATGCCGTACTGACAAATCAAAAGGAATATGCACCATAAAAGACGATGATGTACCTGGCATCTATGAAGCCATGAAGGAGGCAGATGGGATAATCGTGGGTTCGCCTGTTTATTTCCTCTCTATAACCGCCCAGCTCAAGGCGCTTTTTGACAGGAGCGTAATACTGCGGTATGCAAAAGGCACACCTCAGGACAGACCTGGTGTTCCCGGAGGTCCTGAATTCCTGCTGAAAAACAAAGTGGGAGGCGCCATAGCAGTGGGAGGCGGCAGGGATGGAGGGCAGCTTTTCACCATAAACCACATACTCCAGTGGATGCTTTTCCAGAATATGATCGTGGTGGGGAATAACTATGGTTTGGGCGGGAGCGCCAAGGCTGGAATGAAAGGTGATGCCCTGAATGACGAGATTGGTCTTGCGATGGCAAGGCATGTCGGCTTGCGTGTAGCTGAGGTTGCAGGTAAGATCAAGAATGGAGGGAGAACATGAAAGCTGATAATAATCCTGTGATAGAAAATATACAGACGCGGCGCAGTATCAGAGATTATCTCGAAACACCGTTGTCTGAAGAAACTATCAAAAATATCATTGATGCTGGCAGGTATGCACCCACAGGGATTAATCTCCAGCCATGGCGTTTCATAGTATTGCAGAATAAGGGGATACTGAAGAAACTTTCCGGATATGCTCAACCCATTCTGGCAAAAAACCTTGAAGGAAGGAATGATGCAGGAGCGGTTAACTTCCTGAAAAGACTGCAGGATACGAATTTTAATCTGTTCTACAATGCGCCAGTTCTTATTCTTGTTATCGGCAGCAAGAACAACGCCCTTACCGATTACGATTGCTCGATGTGCGCCGGGAATATGATGCTTGCAGCACACTCCCTGGGCATTGGAAGCTGCTGGATAGGCGGCGCTGCCGTTATCCAGCAGAGTGAAGAACTCATGGCAGAACTCAAGATACCTCAGAATTATAAAATCGTAGCGCCGCTCATCTTCGGATATCCGAGGACGACGCCTCAGACCCCTGAGAAACGCGATCCGGTAATATTCTGGATGCGTTAGCGCATCAGCGTTAAGAGGGAAAGAGAATAATAGGGATTGAATTCAATAGAATAAGAGGATTATGACCGAGGCTGTAAACAAAAAAATTGTGTTGTTGATCACAACATTGAGTTCTTTTCTTGCACCCTTTATGGGCTCCTCGGTGTTCATCGGGCTTCCTTCCATCGGCAAAGAATTTGCAATGGATGCTGTCACGTTAAGCTGGATATCTACATCATATCTTCTGGCCGCTGCCATGTTCCTCGTCCCGTTCGGGAGAATCGCGGACATATATGGAAGGAAGAAGATTTTCAAATACGGCATAATCATTGATATTATTGCCTCTCTCCTTCTGGCTTTTTCATTCAACGAAACTGAGTTTATTATTCTTCGATTTTTGCAGGGTATCGGCGCAGCGATGATATTCGGCACAGGAATTGCGATCCTGACCTCAGTATATCCTCCCGGGGAGAGGGGAAAAGCGCTGGGAATAACAGTTGCAGGGGTTTATTCCGGGCTTTCTCTCGGACCCGTGGTAAGCGGGTTCTTGGTACAGCATTTCGGCTGGAGGAGTATTTTTCTTTCGTACCTTCCCCTTGAACTGATTATAATCGTTTTCACTCTATGGAAAGTGAAAGGTGAGTGGGCTGATGCCAGGGGAGAGAAGTTAGATCTAACCGGTTCTGCAGTTTACTGCCTTTCACTTGTGGCGCTGATGTATGGTTTTTCCTTGCTGCCGCAGATACTCGGGTCCGGGCTGATCCTGTTGGGTATCATAGGAATTGCGATTTTCATCCGTTGGGAGCTGAAAGTAAAAGCTCCTGTTCTTGATATGAACCTCTTTAGAGGCAATACGGTCTTCACGTTCTCTGTCCTGGCAGCTCTTATAAACTACAGCGCAACGTTTGCTGTATCGTTCTTTTTAAGCCTTTACCTGCAGTATATCAAGGGCATCACTCCGCAGGATGCTGGCTTGATCCTTGTAGCCCAGCCCATTGTGATGGTTGTTTTTTCACCCCTTGCAGGGAGGCTTTCGGACAGGATTGAACCAAGGAAGATTGCTTCAATAGGAATGGCTATTACTGCGATGGGGCTTTTCCTTTTCACGTTTCTGGATGAAAAAACTACCCTGGAGTTCATCATATTCGGTTTGATCCTTGTTGGTTTTGGCTTTGCGCTTTTCTCATCTCCCAATACAAACGCCGTTATGAGCTCAGTTGAGAAGAGATTCTACGGTATAGCTTCAGCCACACTCGGCACGATGCGCCTTGTAGGACAGATGCTCAGTATGGGCATTGCTATGATCATATTCGCGGTATTTATAGGAAGAGTGGAGATTACACCTGAGTATTATCTGCCTTTCCTGAAAAGCGTGAACACAGCGTTCATTATTTTTGGTGTTTTATGTTTTGCAGGTATATTTGCATCGCTTGCAAGAGGTAAATTAATCCGTAACTTCGCCTGTTTTAAGTAATATGTACCGTCAAGTCCAATTTTTCTATGATTTTTCTGGATATATTTTTCTCATTAGTTTGGAATTTAATCCCGCACTGGGTTTGAAGTTTCTATGTCTGTACAACAGATTCAAAATAAAAAGTTCATTGTCGGAAAGGCCACATGTCATAGTACAATACCATAAAAATACTCTGTCTATATATAAGGCTATTCAACAGAGCAGAGTAAATTAACCGTTGCATGAGTAGATACCTGAACAGTTTTTATTTTCCCCCCTACAACTTAAAATCAACAGCTGTAGTTTCCTTTAGTAAATCCTTGAACCCT
>JBGOYM010000119.1:0-6832 GCA_041479675.1 Candidatus Methanoperedens sp. | reverse complement strand
TCAGAGCTGTATTTTACTGATATGAACTGGCTGGATTTCAGGAAGATAGATTTCCTGAGAGCTATCCGGGATTTCCAGAGGCGGCAGAGGAGGTTTGGACGGTGAGCAAAATCTTTATAGCCAGGTCGATAAAATGGGCACATATCGCTTACTGAACTTGAACGCGCTTGTCTCCATAACAGCCGTGATACTTCTTTCATCCACGACGTCATTGAGTGAACTTGTCGCATCTGGACGCTTCAACAGATAAGCTACACGATAAGCTCTATGTTCATCCGTTCATATGAACGGGGGGAGCGGACATACCAGAGCATACTCTGCCGTGGCTATAACGCGGATGGGCATGTGTATGCAGGTAGGAAGAACCTTCGAATCTCTGACTTTTCGTTCCTCGCTCTCACAGCAGGGGTTATAATTGCAGCCCAGATGGGCTTGAACCTAAGTTTTTATACATAGAAGTGTTAATTTAATATGCCTGAAGATAACATCTATATAGATTACAGGAGGTATGTTATGCCAGATCGAAAGTACATAATAGAATCAAGAAGATACATTGGTGAAGACGGAAAACCTAGATTTGATGAATGGGTAACAAATGCAAAAGTAGTTGAGATAAAACACGAGGAACAGTATTTAGTGTTTTTCCCGCTTGAGGGAGAACATGCAGGAAAGAAACACTATATACCCTTCTCTAATATTCACATAGTCAGAGAAGTGTAAATCCCACACCGTGGAACTGAAAAGTGGGGCATTCAATTAAAATACATTATCTTCAAGGAATTTCTTGAATGACTCCAGTTCAGTTTTGCTTTTGACGATTTCATTTTTTGTTAACCGAAACAAATAATACGCTTATCTAATATTCTATATATGAGGTTCGATCAATGACATCTGAAAAATGCAACTTCTGCACGGATGAAAAATGTGTTGCAGCAGACCTGGAACAGTGCGACTTCCAGGGGGATAATTTCAAGGAATGCCTGCGTTACCGTCTGTATTTCTTAAAGCCGCAACTCATGCAGCTTCGCTAAACTTTAACCAGTGAAGCTATTTTCTGTCCAAGAGCATAGCACTTTACCAGGTCCTGCTCATCAGGCTTGAAATTCACTTCCAGAGACTCTATAGGCTCATATCCTGCAGATTTCAATTTCTCATTGACCGTCCTGACTCCTCCTCCCCCCAGCAGTCCTTCCTTTCCTTTTTCAGTACAGATCAGCTCGGCTCCATCTGCGAGTTTCATTATTTCGGGAAGGGTAAGGTCAGACCGCCAGTAATTGAGATGACATCGACAAATTACACACTGTATGCGTCTTCCGCAAAAGAAACCCCGGGTTTCTCTTTTGTTATGGCAATCTTTACCTTTTATATAACAGTACGGTTCTATAAGTCACGGAGGTAGAAATGGACAAATATCGATGCACTGTCTGTGGATACATATATGACCCAGAAATAGGAGATGCACCGAGAATCAAACCTGGGACTGCTTTCGAAGACCTTCCAGACGACTGGGTTTGCCCCCAGTGCGGTGTGGGGAAGGAAATGTTTGAAAAAATGTAAAGAGGATAATATGAAACAGGAACGCTGGGGCAACATAGGCTCAAAATTCGCGCACCTTACCAGCGCGCATCCGTGCTATAATGAAAAAGCGCATTTCACGACCGCAAGGATACACCTACCTGTGGCTCCGCGCTGCAACATCCAGTGCAACTACTGCATTAGGAAGCTGGATAAATGCGAGCATAGACCCGGAGTGGCTGGCGCGATACTTAATCCGCAGGAGGCGCTTGTCAGGGTTGATAAGTACATCAAGGATATCCCGAACCTGCGCGTTGTGGGGATAGCCGGACCTGGGGAATCGCTTGCGAACGAGGAGACGTTCGAGACCCTGCGCCTTGTGCATGAAAAGTATCCCGAACTTATCAAATGCGTGGCTTCAAATGGTCTTGTACTTGCTGAAAATGTAGACAGGCTTGTCGAGGTTGGGGTGACGAGCGTCACTGTGACCATAAATGCAGTTGATCCTGAGGTAGGAGCAAAGATATACTCTTTCGTGCGATATCACGATAAGACCTATAAAGGAGTTGAAGGGGCAAAGCTGCTTATCGAGAAGCAGTTCCTTGGAGTGAAAAAAGCAAGTGAAGCAGGGCTTAACGTCAAGGTGAACACGGTGTTGATCCCTGAAATAAACTTTGAGCAGGTAAAGGATATTGCAAAAAGGTCAGCAGAGAACGGCGCCATATTGATGAACATCATCCCGCTGATACCTCTTCAAAGGTTCGAGAAGGAGAGAGCGCCGGAATGCGACGAGCTCACAATGGCAAGAACAATTGCAGAGGAGTTCCTGCCCCAGTTCAGATTGTGCAGGCAGTGCCGTGCGGATGCGATAGGTGTACCGGGCATGGAGCCGTGCGGATCTCCGATCCAGAAGCAAGCGACAGGAGAATATTATCACGCATAGGTCATTAATAATTACGAGTGGATATCATGGTTGAACCCATAATTTTAAAAGACCATATCGAATACAGCTCCGGTTCAGTGGTAAGCAAGACCCTGAAACAGAACCCTGCAGGCACAATAACACTGTTCGCTTTTGATGCAGGTCAGGGACTGAGCGAGCATTCAGCGCCATTTGATGCTGTAGTGCAGGTTATTGATGGAGAAGGGCATTTCGTGATCGGAGGAGAGGATCATGAACTCAGGGAGGGGCAATTGATAATAATGACCGCGAACGTGCCTCATGCTGTTAAAGCAGAGCAAAGGTTCAAGATGCTGCTCACGATGCTTCGAGCTTAGTAATCACTGCTATATCGATCTGGGCTCGCGGGAGGTTTGTAAGCAAGATTCTCATTCACCATTTATCGTTCCAATTATTTCTCTAAAACCCTTAAAAAAATAATTTAGGTGCAAGGCTTGGTTCATCCGTACCTTTTTAAACCCCTCTCATTATAATATCCCCTCATGCACATCCCCGAACTTCTTGCACCTGTCGGCAGCAGGAAATCCTTAATCGCAGCAGTCGATAACGGTGCCGACGCTGTCTATTTTGGTGGGGCGCTTTTTTCAGCTCGCCAGTACGCCTCGAATTTTGACCGCGAGGAGCTTCTTTGGGCTATCGATTACGTGCATGCAAGAGGGGTCAGGGCATATGTGACCGTGAACACATTAATTAAGGACGCCGAGCTTGACGAAGCTGCCGACTATCTCCAGTTCCTATGCAATTCAGGCGCGGACGCTGTTATAGTGCAGGATATCGGCATTCTGAAATTATTGCGCGAACACATTCCGAATTTGCCAGTTCACGCCAGCACACAGATGACGATCCATAACACAGAAGGCGTAAAGTTCCTGCAGGAGATGGGTGTAAAGCGTGTGGTTCTCGCACGTGAGATGTCACTTGATGAAATAAAACGGATCAAATCCGAAACCTGTATGGAAATTGAGACCTTCATCCACGGCGCCCTGTGTTTTTCATATTCAGGACAGTGCCTGTTAAGCAGCATGATAGGCGGAAGGAGCGGAAACCGCGGATACTGTGCCCAGCCGTGCAGGAAGAAATATCGGGCAGGCGATGTTGAAGGGTATCTGCTAAGCCCGAAAGACCTTAACATGAGCGAACATATCCCGGCTCTTGTCGAGGCAGGCATCGATTCATTCAAGATAGAAGGACGGATGAAGCGTCCAGAATATGTGGCTGGTGTAGTGCGGGTTTACCGCAGGCTTATCGACAGGTTTGTTAAGGAGCCATCCAGGTTCCGGGTAACTGATGATGAAAAACACACCCTGCGCCAGTTGTTCAACCGGGAATTCACTTCAGGTTACTTTTTCGGGAATCCCGGCAGTGAGTTGATGAGCCGGAAATACCCTCATAACAGGGGAACTGAACTTGGAAAAGTGGTTGATTACGAGCCGCGGAAAAAGCTGGCAACAATATATCTTAAAGCTCAGTTAAGAACAGGGGACGGTATCGGTATCGGGGCAAGAGAGACTGGTGTTACCGTAGGGAGTATGTTCACTGATAATAAAAGCGTGAGAGCGGCATATCCCGGCTCCACTGTAAGGGTGCCAATGGAGTATGAAGTTGAATCAGGCGATGAGGTTTTTAAGACTTACGATTCTCAACTTATGGCTTCGCTGGAAGTGAAAAATACCAGAAAGATCCCTGTAAGAATGTCATTTAGAGCGCATATTGATGAGCCTGTTGAACTATGGATCAGCGATGGGGAAAATGAAATTAATATACAGGGCAGAAGCGTATGTATTGCAGAGAGAAGCCCCATATCAAAAAGCGCGATATCAGATCAGTTAAAAAAGCTCGGCAACACTATTTTTGAAGCGCAGGATATCATATTTGAAATAGATGAGAACATCTTCATACCTGTTTCAGAGATCAACTCTCTTCGCAGGGAAGGGATTGATAGACTTATGCAGGTACGCACTCAACGGTGGAAAAGGCAATGTTCAAGACCGGTCATTCCATCATGGAAAAAGCCTGTTAAACCTGGAAGTCCGATATTATCTGTAAATACAGACTCCATCGAATCTTTTGAGGCAGCGGTTGACGGCGGGGCAGATATGGTTTATATTGGGGGTGAGGTATTCTTTAATATTAAACCGCAGATGATGCGCCCAGAGTTGCGCCTCTGGAGGGCGCGTCCACGTATGCCCCGCAAGGGCATACGTGTTGTTTGGGAGTCGAGAACCGTTAGGTTTCGGCGTGATGAACGCAGATTTGTTGGTTTGGATAATTTACGTTACGCAATTGAGTATGGAAGGAAAAAAAGAGTCAAAGTGTTCTTCAGCACACCTCGAATAATGAAAAATATCAATGAATTGCCTGATTTTTATTTACCGCAAAGAACGCAAAGGTCGCAAAGTGAATTAGCTCCTGATGGTTTCCTTGTTGCAAATCCTGGCGTCTTATTTCATCTGAAGAACCAGAATTCCACAGTGCCTATAGTCCTCGATTATCCCTTCAACGTCTTCAACAGACTTTCACTGGAATATCTTTCAAACTACAGCAACAGGATAACTCTTTCGCCTGAGCTCACGCTGAAAGAAATAAAAAATCTGACATCTTACGGCTCAACAGAATGCATCGTGCACGGAAATTTCCCTCTCATGGTCTCGGAGCACGATCTTGCCAGAGGGCTATTTCCAAAAGGTGCTGGTGAGGTATGCCTGAAGGATGAAAAAGGTTTTATCTTTCCTGTAAAAACCGATTTGCAGGGAAGAACATATATTATGAACTCACGCGAGCTGTGCATGCTTGAATATGTGCCAGACTTTATCAAAGCAGGAGTTGATTGCATGAGGATAGAAGCAAGAATGTATGACCCGGAGAAGACGGGAAAAATTACAAGGATTTACAGGGATGCAATTGACGATTGTGATATTGAAATGAAATGCAGCGATATTGGAGAATATACAACGGGTCATTATTTCAGAGGTGTGCTGTGAAGATATTTTAATTATGAAAAAACAAAACTATAACAAAATATTCTTTGCAGGTTCGATCAGAGGTGGCAGGCAGCTTATCCCGACATATCAATATATCATCCGCTTCCTGAAATCCAGAAATTTCACGGTCATCAGCGAGCATGTGGCTGCTGAAGGTCTTGAAAAAGTGGAGGCTAAAATGACAGAGCAGGAGATATACGAAAAAGACGCGAACTGGGTCGAAGAAAGCGATTGCGTCATAGCAGAGATCACAGTTCCATCAATTGGTGTTGGATATGAGATATGCCATGCAGTTAATCATAAAAAACCTGTGCTGTGCCTGTATGAAGAAGGAGCCAGGGCATCTGCAATGGTGCTTGGGAATACAACAGGATATGTTACTGCAAAACCATATTCAAACAAAAAACAGCTTGAAGAAATAATGTTGGAATTTCTTGAAAAGAAAGAATAAATTCATTAAATCACCTCAGGGGAACATCACGACTTTTCCAGACTCGCCGGATATCATGGCTTCAAAACCTTTCTCGAATTCATCAAGCTTTATCCTGTGAGTTATCACAGGAGATGGATCCAATTTTTTGGTTGAAAGAAGCCTGGATGTTGTTATCCAGGTATCCCAGACTTTTCTTCCATATACTCCACGTACCGAGATATCCTTCATCACAAGATCTTTGGATATGTCGATACTCACATCTTTTGTCGGCAATCCCAGTATAGAAGCACGACCCGTTGGTCGCAATGATTTGAGACCCTGATTTAGGGCGTATCCACTTCCTGACATCTCAAGGAAAACATCGGCTCCTTTACCGCCAGTTAGAGCAAGTATCTCTTTCACAGGGTCTTTCTCATGCCTGTTGATAATAACATCCGCGCCCATCTTTTGTGCAATGTCAAGATGCAGACCTGAGCCCGCGACCGATATAATACAGGTCGCACCTGCTGCCCGTAAAATCCCGATTGCAAAGAGAGCCGTTGGACCGCCGCCGAAGACCACCACGGTCTTTGCGGTCACATCATTGCTGAAAACCGTGTACACACTGTTCCCGATGGATTCCTGAAGCGTGGCTATCTCAAATGGCATGTCGGGAGTATTTTTCCAGACATTTGTTTCCGGGATGACCGCATACTCGGCAAAGAATCCATCCACATCAACTCCGAAGAACTTTAGATTTTCACAGATATGCATATTTCCCATCCTGCACTGCATGCATTTGCCGTCAAAGATGTGTGACTCAGCAGATACGAGGTCACCTTCCTGGACAAGAGTGACTTCATCTCCGATCTCTACAACTTCGCCGCAGACTTCATGACCGATAGTCCTTGGAGGTTTGATCCTCCCTCCTGACCAGGGGTGTTCCCAGTTGTAGATATGGAC
>JBGOYM010000118.1:0-6863 GCA_041479675.1 Candidatus Methanoperedens sp. | reverse complement strand
TATTGATAATTCTCATTTCAGGCATACAGGGCGTTAATCAGGATATCCCGAACACGCTCTATGGTCTCTCGCTCCTCGCTGCAGTCAACATGTGCGTTGCAATCATAGAGTCCTTCATTACGGGATACGTGGTGTCATATATTAAGAGGGTCAGGCCCGACATGCTTGCAGAGGTGACCCCTGTTGCAGCAACAGCAAAGTAATAAGAAGGGGATCATTATATTCGGGGCGATGGTGCTCATATTTCTGGTCTTAAGCCTTTTTGCCTATATAATAACAGGAGATAAAGGGATAGAAGAACGCTTTTCAAACGCAGTAGGACTACCGGGCGAGCCTGAAAGCGGCGATAATGGGATTTTTGGCTTCACACTCGAAGGTAACCACCTATCCTATGTAATAATATTGGCATTAATCCTGGTCGCAACAGCATTAATACGATAAAAAGCTCGCGGGTCGAATTACACTTCTTGCCCCGGACGTATGGTGGTCAGCTTCACATTCTTTACACCCTTTAGTGCCATGACTTGTTCAGCTATAGCTCTTACATCCTTTCCCTCTCCTTGGAGTAGGAGAACTTCCATGCATTCATCGTGGCTTATGTGAACATGTACAGCCGACCTTGTAATAGCGGTAAACTCATGTTCCAGGTCCAGGAGCGAAGTTACAAGCCCGCGCTGGGAATGATCATAAGTCATGGATAAAATACCAATTCGCTCGCCTTCGACCTCGCTCATCCAATCATAGTAACGGATATAACTTCTTATTGCGTCGCGTATACCCTCAGAACGCGATGAGTAGCCTCTTTTTGTTATGATTCCATCGAATTTTTCAAGCAGGTTCTCGGGAAGAGAAACGCCGATTCTTGACAGGTCTTGTTCCATATAATGTCTCCTTTATCAAGAATTGAAATAGTAGAGTATAATCTTTTGCATTGTGTGCGGGACCGGAGGAAAAGCTTTTATATTAGTAATACTTCTATGAATGATTGTATTATTAAATATGAAGATATTTCATAATAGTATGTCGTAAGAGGTGATAGAAGATGGAAAATGAGAGTACAAAGAGCGTAAAAAACGAGGTCGAATCGGTTGTGAATGAAGCAGTGAATAAAATATACAAGCAGGGGCAAAAAGTCCTGGATGCCTTCAACTGGGCGGTGGCTCAGATTAAAGACCAGCATGGAGAAGGTTACCATGCTCTGGCGATCCTGGATGTCATGTATCCAAAACTTGCTCCACGTGAACAAAAGCTCCTCGCTATGAGGATACCGTGCGGCGACACCATGGACTGGTAAGGAGTGGGTTTATCGGGGGAGATAATCCCCCAACCTCCTATTTTTTTTAAGTCTTTTCCTGATATTTTCCCAGATATTTTTTACATTATTTGAAAATTCACTGTCAGATAACTCAATAATAGTTTTTTCCTGTATCATAGCTTTCGTCGGTGTTTCATCATATGGTATTTTGCCCACGACTTCAAGTCCATTTTCATCACAGTACTCCTCAATAATCAGGGTATTCTCATGGTTTATATCGAATTTATTTATACAAACAACAGCAGGAATATTGAAATGATTAGCCACACCCAGTATTCTCTCCATGTCATATATACCGGATAATGTGGGTTCTGTGACAATCAGTACTAAATCAGCACCCGAAATAGCAGAAATAACAGGACAGCCTATCCCGGGAGGTCCGTCAATAATAATTAGATCTTTTCCATATTTTTTAGCCAGAATCCTTGCGTTATTTCTTACCAGTGCGACTAATTTACCAGAAGCTTCCTCAGCAGTATTGAGTACTGCATGGGACATAGGACCAAATCGCGTTTCTGAAATGTAGGCAAACCCTGATTTTCTCTCACGTAGAGTAATTGCATCTTCAGGGCAGACATACTCACAGACGCCGCACCCTTCGCATCTGTCCTCGACTAAATTTAAGTCTTCATTAATAGCATCAAACCTGCAGTATTCCCTGCATTTTCCGCACTTGATGCATTTTTCCTCATCTTTTGATGCAATCTTTGAACCGCTGAATTCAATGGTTTCTTTAATCTCAGGATTAAGAATGAGATGCAGATCTGCAGCGTCCACATCACAATCAGCCAGCACGGCATTTTCAGCAAGGGAAGCGAAAGCTGCGGCAAGGGTTGTTTTTCCTGTCCCCCCTTTCCCGCTTATAATAGCAAGCTGTTTCATTTTTTAACCTCTTTTTCTATAAGTTTATGGAGGTGGACAAACTTCTCCTTCCAACCCGGCATCTCTAACACAAAGGGCTGACCTTTTGAGTAAAGCTTTGCAATATCCTCGTTCTGCGGGATCTTCATGAGGATAGGAATATTTTTCTCTTCGCAGTATTTTTCAACCCTGTTATCACCGATGCCGTCCCGATTTATAATTACTCCAAAAGGAACCTTTAAATGCTTAACAACCTCGATTGCAAGCTTCAGATCGTGCAGACCAAAAGGTGTGGGCTCTGTAACGAGCAGGCAGTAATCCGTCCCTCTGATGGTTTCAATGACAGGGCATGAAGTTCCCGGGGGCGAATCGAGAATCGCATTTTTACCTTTAACAATCCTCCTTTTCAGGGCTTTGATCACCGGAGTTGCCATGGGTTCTCCTATGTTCAAAAGCCCCTGATAAAATTCCATTTTTGATAAACCCGTCAAAAAGGGATGAATAACTTTGGGTTTATCAAATCCATTTACAGCAGCGCCCTCGATTGTGCCGGTAATCCGCTTTTCCTCAGTTATGGCTCCTCCGGGACATACGAGCTTACATCCTCCGCATCCATGGCACAGCACAGGGAAGATAAGAATGTCAGAAGGCAGTACTGCAATAGCATTGTACTGGCAGAATTCAGAGCACTTCCCGCAATGATCGCACTTTTCTTTATCGATTACAGGAACTGATACATATACATCTTCAACCTTTTTCAAATCTACATTCAGGAATAGATGACAATCAGGCTCTTCAGCATCGCAGTCCAGCAGTTGTACATTGGTAATGCTCAATGCCAGGTTCGTTGCTATTGTAGTCTTGCCGGTTCCTCCTTTTCCGCTTGCAACTGAGATAATCATTTTATCACTATTTTCCTCTGACAAAACCTGCCGGCAAAAGATAGGATATATTCCTGTATTCTACACGAACAAGGATATTCTTTAACAGCATCTCATCTAGGCATCCTGCCTCAGAAAACTTTTTCTCAATAGTCCTTGCCTGTTCTTCCCTTAATGGATGACGGGAGCAGATCTCCAGTATTGTGGTACGCGCATCAGGAAAAACACCAAACTCTCCTGACTCATAATGTGTGAGGTCTAATGCAGCACCAATTATCTCATGGGCGCGGATGATCCTTTCGGGCGCAGGAGGACTGACCCATGGTTCTGCAGGCGGACGCGTGGGAACTGAAATGTGAATCCTATCAGGTTTTATACGTTCGATAGCTTTCCTGATGTCCATCAATGATATATCCGAATCGTTCAAACCTTTAACAAGCATCACCTCAAGCCATATTTTACCTGAGTATTCCTGCCTGAAATCAACATATCCTTTAAGCATATCCTCAAATTCAATGCTGCTGTGGGGTCTGTTAAGTTTCCTGAAAACATTCTCGCTCCCGGCATCGAGCTTGGAAAGCACCAAGTCGCTCTCTTTCAAATCCTGTCTCACATCTTTCATAAAGAGAAGAGAAGCGTTTGTTATTACAGCCACAGGTATCTGCCAGTTTTTCTTGCACTGGCTGATCAACCAGCCGAGGTCCTTACACAGTGCAGGCTCACCATCTCCTGCAAAGGTTATATAATCTGTTTTTGAGGTATCGATTACTTTCTGGATATCTCTTAGAATGTCCTCTTTTGGATAAAAACTTTCACGGCTTACCTGCTGTCTTTTTGTCCTGCCCAGTTGACAGTAAATACAGTTGTAAGAACAGGTTTTCGGGGGTATCGGACTAACTCCCAGTGACCGTCCTAACCTCCTGGAAGGAACAGGACCATAGGCATGGATTTTCAAAATTATCAAATTTCCCTGACCGGAAGCATTACTGTGGCTCCGATTACCTCATCTTTTGAAATTTTACCAGCTATTGCTGCGTGAAACATCCCGAAATCTGCAATTCTCTCTTTGTCTATAATTCCTGATGGAACATCATAGCTTCCAATCGCTGATAGATGCCCGATGGGATAAATTCCGTACATGCTTGAAACGATTACAGTTTGGGGGGGAATTTTTATTTTTTTAATTGAAATCGGTTTTGTCTCATTCACTTTAAATTCCATATCTTCGTCTGCCACTATAAGCACGAATTTCAATTTATCTCCAATCTGGTATTCGAAATCCGTTCTTTTAATTTCTTGTTTTTCATAGAATATTCCTTCATCTAACAATTTTCCTGCTCTTTCCTGAACAAGTATAGCCATAAATTCATTCCTCCTGTTTGTTTAAATCTCAATCATACTTCCTGTTTTACATTCCATATACTGGTCTGGAAAACTCTGTTTAAGCTCATTCTTATGCCGGGTGCAATGACAGGGCACTATTAGCGAAGTATCTTTCAAACATTCAAAATTATTGAAATTGTGAAAGCCTCCGATCGCTCCATATAGCTCTCCGAAATTTCTGGCTGTATTGATAAGATTTTCCAGACCCGGATGGGCACAGCCTGTCACGATCACAATGCCTTTATTTACTTTCAACACCATTGCCTGTTCCTTTATATCACCGCCCATTTCACCGGTAGTATACACATCAGGAGCGATATTTTCAGCGCCTGTTACTTCTATAATTCCTGCAAGATGATCCCAGTGAGCATGGGAGATGATAATGGCATCTATTTCCTCTTTCATGATTCCAAATTTCCCCATGTTATAAAGTAGAACATTACCATCCCAGCCGGTGTCGAATAATATCTTTCTTTTTCCAATTTCGACCAGGCAGGAAAATCCCCATCCACCGACAAACCCTTCTTCTGGTTCATTGTCATAAAGTATTTTTAATTTCATTTCAACAGCTCTTTTAGCTTTTCTGCTGATTTTTCAAGCTCCTGATCCCTTGCATCTGCAGGTGGGTACGGCGCAGCATATGGCATACCATAAGCAGCACGCTGCCAACCTGTCAGACCGGTTGCATAGTACTGGTTACGGCGGCCCCGGCCTGCGCCGCGGATAAAACCCCTGCATGGAATGGGATTCGTGTATCCACGGACTGGATACCGCGCACAATAACCTGCTGCTCTACCTGTCTTTGGACCAAAACCCAAAGGTCCAGTTCTATCTCCTCCTGGCATTTATTTCACCTCCTTTTCAAGTTCATCGATTCGTTTTTTAATTTGTTCAAAAACAGCCGGCATTCCTTTGTATATTTCTGGCATTTTTTCATCCTTCAACTATTCCTTCCAGGGCTTCCTCACGCTCTTTCTCTGAAAGTTTCGATAAAACAGCATCCGTTTCCCCGATATCCACAATCTTGCCAAGGCGCATCAATGCTGTCCTGTCGCATACCTGAGCAACAAAATCCATATCATGCGAAACTATGACGAATGTCTCTCCCAGTTCTTTTCTGGCATGGAGAATAGATTTTGCAACTTCTATCTTGGTTACAGGGTCCATCGTTCCTGTAGGTTCGTCAAAAACAAGTATTCTCGGCTCTTTGATAAGCACCTGAGCCATCGCCACCCTGTGCCTTTCTCCTTCGCTCAATTCATCAGGCATCTTGGCAAGGATTTCCTTTGCTTTTTTCTCTGTGAAGCCTGCGGTCATCAATGTATGGATGGCTTTCCTTTCACCCAGTTCAACTGGTAAATCAAGACCGATAGATTCTGTCAGGTTATCAATAACATTCCTGTGAGGGTACAGGCTATATTCCTGGTGCAATACCCCGATATACTTGGTAGCCCGCCCTTTCTTATCAGCGCCCAATTGTGTCAAATCTATCCACTCATCCCCGATTCTGACATCAATTGAACCTGATGTTGGCTTCAATAATCCAGAAATAATCTTGGATGTCGTGGTTTTGCCTGCACCGCTTACTCCGATTAACCCGAATACCTCACCTTCATTTACTTCAAAACTCACATCATTGACCGCCCTGACTATACCTCTGTCAAGAGAGAAGTATGTCATTTTCAGGTCACGCGTGCGAACAACGGGTTTGCCGATATCAACTTTTTCCATGTCACCTATATTCCCCACTTCTTTCATGAACGCCGAGCAAACATCCTGTGGATCACCGATTTTTATAATCTTCCCTTCATCAAGCCAAAGTGCGCGGTGCGAAAGCTCCTCGATAACCCTGGGCCAGTGGGAGGTGATAACAAGCGACATATTGAAATTCCTGGTCGCTCTCAGGATGGTTTCATGAACAATATCTGCGGTCTTGGGGTCAAGTGTTCCCGTGGGTTCATCTGCCAGCAACAGTATTGGGTTTTTCACAAGTTGTCTCGCCAATACGACGCGCTGTTTCTCGCCTCCTGAGAGTTCTCTTGCTATATGCATCATCCTGTTGGAAAGATTGACCTGATCAAGCAGATCAGCGGCTTTGTTTATTGCATCAGGTCCAAGTTCGCCGATCTCCTCAAGTGCATTCATCACATTCACAATAACCCTTTCGTCGCCATATAAAGCAAAAGTCCTCTGGAGCATAATAGCGATTCTTCTGGTTATTTCTCTTCTAAAATGGTCATGGATGGGCAATTTCACGAAATCTACATCGAACTTCTCAAATGTTGTATGACATATCGGGCAGGCAGTCCCAGCTTTGCTGGCAAGTTCAATATATCCATTACTGCATCGAGAAAGATGGTAGATCACATTACCTGAAACATTCTCAAAAGATTCCACACCTCTGAGTATATGCATGAGAATGG
>JBGOYM010000117.1:0-6888 GCA_041479675.1 Candidatus Methanoperedens sp. | reverse complement strand
CTTCTGTATCAATAGATATTTTTGTCTCACCTGGTCTCAGGTTGCTTATCGTGAAATATTCATTCGACTCACCGTTAATGTTAAGATCAGTCGAAAGTATATTAGCGCCATCCGTAGCAGCTTCAAGCTTCACGGTCTGAGCGCCTTTGTTGAAGTTCCTGATAATTATCCTGTAATCGCTCCCTTCGAACCATCCACCCACAATTCCAATATTATCTGTTTTACCTGTCACGGTTACAAATTCAACATTGATCCCATTGGCTTCTGCAAGGCTCTTTGCGACCGCAGGGTCTTCCCCTGTCCAGCTTGCAAAATCGGAAACAACCACCATCCTGCCCCCTTCAGGAAGCATCCTTCGCCCCAGCAGCATGGCGCCTGAGATATCAGCGATCGTGGCTTTTGCCTTCAATTTCTTAAGCGTATCAGATGCGCTCCCCGATGGGACTTCTTTCACAGCCATAACGGGCACGTTCTCTGCAAGAATCACGGTGTTCTTTGCGCTCAGGAATTTGTTCGCCTCTTCCACTGCTCTGTCGAACCTCCCATCAGCCTGCATGCTTGCAGAGGCATCAAGGATAAGAACGGTATGCCCTCCGCCCAATTCCTCATTAGCAATAATAAAAGGCTCTGCCACCGCAAGAGAGGTAAGTATCAGGACGAAAAGCTGCATCAGGAACAGAGGGTCTTTAAGGAACTTTCTGAATACGTTAAGCCGCTTCTTCTTTTCAATGTCCATAAGGAACATGAGCGAAGGTATCTTTATCTTGAGGGGTCTGGGGCGCAGTAAATATATGATTATAAGCGGGATTATTGAAAGGAGGGCGTACAGCCCTATCTGGTTTGCGAATTGCACAGGATTGGCAAGCAGTGATGTCAGTATATCAGCCATTATTACACCTTTTCAGCAGCTTCTCTCTTGTTTATGACCTGGAATATGGCGTCAAAGACCGGGATATCCGTTGTAACCGTGTGGAAATCAGCCCCTACCTGAATGCATGGTTCTTTTATATTTGCGATATGGTCAGCGAGGCGCTTCTGGTATTCAGTTCGAAGACGCGGGCTTGCATAGATATCAAGTTTCTGGTCGGTTTCAAGGTCTATCAACCGCGCCTCACCGCCAAGGTCAAGGTTCTTTTCCACAGGATCAAGCACCTGGATGAGCACAAGTTCGTTATTCCCGAGCCTGAAAATTGCGTTCTTGATAGCGCTTGCGTCTGCCATGAAATCTGAAATTACAATAACAAGCGACCTTGATTTTATGATGCTTGCGTATTTTTCCATGCAGTAATCAAACCTTGTCTTTCCTGAGAGCTCAGTGCTGTTGAGAAGATCGATTGTCTGGGAGAGATACCGCCTTCCTCGCTTTGGTTTTGTGATATTTATCTCCTCTGCGAAAGTGGACACGCCGAATTTTTCGTTATCTTTCGTGACAAGATATGCAAATCCAAGCGCAAGCATTGCTGCGTACTCGAACTTGTTGCGAAAGTCCATGCTCTTGCTGGTGTCAAGCAGGATATGCGTTGTGAGGCTCTTCTCTTCCTCGAATTCCTTGACAAATAGCTTTTCTGTGCGCCCGTACACTTTCCAGTCGATTATCTTGAAATCGTCCCCCTGCGTGTACTCCCGGTAGCTTACAGGCTCCATGCCCCTGCCTTTCAGTATTGAGCGGCGGCTTCCGCTGTAAGCTGTGGATACGCGCTTTCTGACCATGAACGAGAAGCGGTCAAGTTCCTTGAAGAATGATGTATCGATCATGTGATTTCACTTTTTTGATTTGAAATTATTAACCGCAGATGAACGCAGATAAACGCAGATACACTTGCGATACAATATGGAATGTAATAGAACACGGATTGCACGGATGACACGGATACGCATGGATTAAAGGTATTCGTGAAAAATCTTTGTGAACTTTGCGCTCTTTGCGGTGAATTAATTAAATTGCTATCAATATTATCTACAAATATACGCTGAATTCCCGATTCAATAAATCTGCGTTCATCTGCGTTTATCTGCGGTTTGTTTTTCATTTCAATTGTTTGCATATTTTCGCGTTTCATAAAACGTGAAATTATTTCACTGTTTTCAGGATATCCGCAACCACCTGGTCAGTTGTCATTCCTTTTCGCTCTGACTCGAATGTAAGTATGATGCGGTGGCGAAGCACTGGATATGCCATGGCGTTGATATCCTCTTCGCTCACATAATTCCGCCCGCTCATGAGCGCTCTTGCTTTTGCTGCAAGTATTATTCCTATCGAAGCGCGCGGGGATGCACCATATTCGATATTCTCATTCTTTGCCCGCGTCGCAATAACGATATTAATGGCTCTGCTCTTGATGTCCTCTGCGATCGGCACGTCGCGCGTGAGCTTCTGAATATCCAGCACCTCGTTCTTGGATATGACCTTGTTCACTGTAGGTACGATGTTCTTTGTATATCTGTTCACTATCTCTTTCTCATCCTCTCGTGTTGGATAATCCATCAATATCTTAAGCAGGAACCTGTCAAGCTGCGCCTCAGGCAGTGGGTACGTTCCTTCCATCTCTATCGGGTTCTGTGTGGCAAGAACAAAGAAAGGCTTATCCAGCGGATATGTCTTATTGCCCACTGTGACCTGCTTTTCCTGCATTGATTCAAGCAAAGCGCTCTGCGTCTTGGGAGACGCCCTGTTTATCTCATCAGCAAGAACGATATTCGAGAACACTGGTCCTTGCTCGAACCTGAACTGTTTTTTCCCGCCAATATCCTCTATAATATAAGTGCCCGTGATATCCGAAGGCATCAGGTCAGGTGTACACTGTATCCTGCTGAATTTCAGGTCGAGAGCCTTTGAAACCGTGCTTATCATAAGGGTCTTTGCCAGTCCTGGATTGCTCTCAACGAGCGCGTGGCTGTTGCACATGATCGCTATCAATATCTGCTCCACCGCTTCGCGCTGCCCCACGATGACTTTTCCTATTTCATCAAATAGTTCTTTGAATATCCTGTTTGAGCTTGTATATGTCTCATTACTCATTCTTTTACCTCTCTTTTTTAGATCTTACTCCTTTCAACCGCATATTTATTGATGAGCTGCTTTTCAGTCTCCGTTTTTTTCATAAGGAGGCTGTATCCGCCATCAGATACATTGGAACCCAGAATGTCCACCGGGAATGCTGCTGATTTAATGAACTGGTTCTGGATCTGGCTTACATCCTTCAGTTCATAACCTGATTCATAGCCAGGAAAGATGGCAAGGTCGATGTTCTTGCCTTCAATTGTAGCGATCTTTGGCTTTCCTTTGATGTTCCCTCCCCCATCTTCACCTGCTTTATCGAAATCCTCCGGGCGCCCTGCCATGTCCATGGTTTCGTTTCCACCTTTTTCACCGTTTCCTGTTATCGTGTTGCTTATATCTTCAATGGTTTGTACGGGTATCGCATATGTCCCCGGGTTCTGAGCAATAATCACAGTTCCTGAAAGGAAAATGACGGTAATAACAAGTCTTGAGATCAGGTTTCCCGTTGTCAGGATATGTGCTGATGATACTTTATCAAGCCCCCCCGATACCTCACTTTTCAGAGCATCCAGAATTATGTTGCTCTCATCCCTGTTATCATATGCTGTCCTGAGTTTCTCTTTCAATTCCGAGTATTTTTTTTCAATTAATAGATACAGGTTTATTTTCCTGTCTTTTCTGTGAAGCAAAAAAGCGATCCCGGCACCAATGAACAAAGCCAGCGCCGGAGGAATGAAGTTGACCTGAAATGGAATGTAGAAGGTGGTCTTGTTCAGGAAATATTCCAGGTTGACAACAATAAATAATGAGTAAAATATGCTGAAAATGGCGACCACATCGAGTAAGAAAAGAAGCTTCATCCGGCTGAATATCCCGGACTTTAGTTTCTGGAGCTTGACCAAAAATTCGTCCATTCAGTCACCTTCCCTGACTTTATTAATCTTATTTATATTAAGTCTTGGGATAATCGAAAGGTTTTTCTATCCTTAAACTTATTTCTGACCTGATCCCAGGGTGTCAGGCGGCTGTTTCCGAAGGATAGATATACGATGCCGACGATGATAAGTTCCCTGTGTGCCCAGATAGCTCAGCCTGGGAGAGCGCTGCGCTGAAGACGCAGATGTCCCCGGTTCAAGTCCGGGTCTGGGCATCAACCTTTTCCGATGATTTGAAAGACCAAGAAAAGAACTCCAGGATATAGCGGATGAATCAGGGCAGTCCTCAATAGTGGAAGAAAAAGCAGGATTGACATCCAGACAGAAGAAGATCTTGGAGAAAACAATGCACAGGCATGATGAAGCGTTCAAGAGATTGGCAAAGATGTAGCCCTGGCTTTTTCTCTAAATGATTCATCATCTGGATTTTTATCTACCTCCTCTTTAATTTCTTTAGTTAATTTAATAACCTCACAGGAATTCTAAGGGAAATATCATTCAAGAGGAAAATACATGACACAATACAAAATCCCGGTTATCCCTGGCGACGGGATAGGTCCTGAGATCATAAGAGAAGGACGCAAGGCGCTTGAAGCAGCGGGCGAGCGGTTCGGTTTCGACATAGATTGGATTGAATATCCGCACGGCGCAGACCACTATCTTGAGACGGGAGAATTGATCTCCGAAGATACTCTCAAGGAACTTTCGAAATACAGAGCCATCTATTTTGGCTCCATCGGAGACGACAGGATCAAGCCCGGGATACTGGAAAAGGGTATCCTCCTTACTACCCGCTTTTATCTTGACGAATATGTCAACCTGCGCCCTGTTAAACTGCTGGATGGTGTATGGACGCCACTCAAGGACAAGACCCCGAAAGACATTGATTTCGTGGTAGTGCGCGAGAATACCGAAGATTTCTATATTGGCATAGGCGGGCGCGCTAAAAAGGGAAAAAGCAAGAAGAAGCTTGAAGTCATACGTAACCTGTACAATGTGAAATTCGGGCTAGATATAGACTCTGACAGTGATGAAATCGGTTACCAGCTAGGTCTTATCAGTAAGGAAGGCACTCAAAGGGTGATCCGCTACGCTTTTGAGCTTGCAAAAAACAGAAAAAAACACCTTTCGTCAGTTGATAAAGCAAACGTCCTGTCAGATATTTACGGCTTCTGGAGAGAGGAGTTCACATCAGTCGGCCGCGAATACCCTGATGTAAAGACTGATTTCAATTTCGTGGATGCCATAACCATGTGGTTCGTGAAAAACCCCGAGTGGTTCGATACCGTAGTTGCACCCAACATGTTCGGGGACATAATCACAGACCTTGGCGCAATGATCCAGGGCGGTCTTGGTCTTGCTCCAGGCGGGAATATTAATCCTGAAGGCACAAGCATGTTCGAGCCCATACACGGAAGCGCGCCGAAATATAAAGGGTTGAATAAGGTGAACCCCATAGCCACCATCTGGGCAGGGGCGCTGCTTCTTGACCAGATAGGTGAAATGGAAGCTTCGGCCGCAATAGTAAGGGCGATTGAGCAGAATATTGTCAATGGGAAAGTGAAAACCTTCGACATGGGAGGGTCAAATACGACCTCTGATGTTGGGGACGATATTGCGCGGTTGATAAAGGGAAGTTAGAAAAACCGCAGATAAATGCGCCCAGAGTCGCGGGCATCCAGAGTCACACCCTCCTGAGGCGTGACTCGGGCATTCATCTGTGATGAATAAATCCCATATTCCGCACCTGATAAGATATATTTATTATTTATCTATGAAATATGAGAATGACGTAAATTCCTATCTGAATTTTGTAAGAAAATTGCATTTATTTAGACAGGATTAACAGGATCGACAGGATTTGTTCATCCTGTTTTTCTTATCTAATAAATCAGGAGAAAAAAATAATGGAATTTGAAGACATTACAGAAAAAATCATTGGATGTGCTTATAAAGTATATAATACGATGGGATATGGTTTTCTTGAATCAGTTTACGAAAAATGTTTACTAATTGAATTAAGGAAGGCGGGTCTGAAATCAGAATACCAAAAACCGATTATCGTAAACTATGAAGGTGAGGTTGTAGGGAATTTTATTGCAGATATATTTGTTGAAGATTCGATTATTCTTGAGCTAAAATCTGTAAAAAATATCGCCAAAGCTTATGAAGTTCAATTGGTAAATTATCTTGTAGCAACTGAAACGAATGTTGGATTGTTAATAAATTTTGGAGAAGATAAAGTTGAGATAAAACGGAAAGTGAGGGTATTATAATATGAAAATTAGATTTATTTAGACCGGATCGACAGGATTTACAGGATTAATCAAAAAAAATCGTATCCTGTCGATCCTGTTAATCCTGTCAAATGACGGGGTTTTAACCGTTATGGATTGAAAAAAATCTAATTATGATGAAAGAATGTGCGAAAAATGGGATAAATTCCTATACTTTGAGAAATGAAAGATAATAATCTAATAAAAACCGGACTGAACAACGTTTTTTCTTTTCTTGCCCTGGATGGTTCAAAAAGATTAGTCACAAAAGCTCTTGTTCCCGGGATTCAAACTGAAAAGATCATAAGGATCGAGAATGAAGAATACCGAATCTGGGACCCTTATCACAGCAAGCTTGCCGCCCTTCTCATAAAAGGCGCCACAATACCTCTAAAAAAGGATTCCACAGTGCTGTATCTGGGCGCTGCCAATGGGACAACCGTAAGCCATGTTTCTGATATTGTTTCTGATGGAGTGGTATTTGCTGTGGAATTCTCACCCCGCGCAATGAAAGACCTTATAAGAATCAGCACACCCAGGAAGAACCTCATCCCGATCCTTGCGGATGCCAGGCATCCAAAAGCTTACAGGAACATGGTCACTGAGGTCGATATTATTTATCAGGACGTGGCACAGCGGGAGCAGGCAGGGATAGCCATCAGGAATGCGGATATAT
>JBGOYM010000116.1:0-6935 GCA_041479675.1 Candidatus Methanoperedens sp. | reverse complement strand
GGTATCCCCTCTCCGGTCCTTGCGCTAACAGGTATAACACCGATGTTCCTCTGGAACTCTCGCACGCGGTCATACCTGTCTGAGCTGAAACCCAATTCATATAACTTTCCGATTATGATGTATATCTTTTCATCAAGCGCAATCTTCACGTGTTCTGCCTGTTCAGGATATGAGAGGATAAACGGTTTACCATGCATGGGGTTCCAGCCTGATAACTTATCAATTTTATTTGCCGCTACTACGAACGGCGTTTTGAATCTTTTTAGTATTTCTACAGCTTCCATAGTCTGGGGTTGGAATCCTTCGTTCACATCAACCACGAGTACGGCAAGGTCAGCAAGCGCTCCGCCCCTTGCCCGCAGCGTGGTGAACGCCCTGTGTCCCGGCGTATCTATGAAAAGCAATCCTGGAACTTTTGTATCCCCTTTGAAAACCTGCCCGCATACCCTTTTAACAACATCAAGCGGCACTTCTGTCGCACCAATATGCTGCGTGATCATACCTGCTTCACGCTCTGCTATGGTAGTGCCTCTGATCCTGTCAAGCAGCGAGGTCTTACCATGGTCCACATGACCCATAACACATACTATGGGGGTGCGCAGATTTTGTGCCATAAGTAGTTAGATTATACTAAAAGTATATAAGTTCTCAAGATGTGCTGCGGTGAAAAGCGTTTTTCAGCAGGCTTATTCGTAAATACAGGTCTCGTCTATCCGCGAATATTCAGATATTTCCACGTCCTTGAAATGAATACTTATCTCTCTAGCCGCGGATTCCAGTGAATCGCTTGCGTGTACGACATTGCGCCCTGTATCAAGGGCAAGGTCTCCACGGATGCTTCCTGTAGCTGCATTGACCGGATTTGTGGCACCGTTTATGGCGCGCATAACTGAGACAGCGTTCTTTCCCTCGACCACCATCGAAACAGATGGACCTGAAGTTATGAAATCGATCAGTGACTTAAAAAAAGGTTTCTGGGCGTGTTCAGCATAGTGTTTTTTTGCCATCTCATGTGAGATCGTGTTCATCCGAAGCGCAGCTATTTTGAGCCCGCGCCGCTCGATACGACTGATAACCTCGCCGACCAGACCGCGCTGCACGCCGTCCGGTTTTACCATGACATAGGTGCGCTCCACGCTCTCACCTTAATTCGTTTTGCCTCTTGCTTTGCGTCCCGCCTCTGTCCATCTGACCTTTCGGGGTATCCTGCCAAGGTTTAAGTTCCCCTGACATTTGGATGAACAAAAATAGTACACAGTCCCGTCTTTGCGAGCATAAAGCTTGCCGGTGCCGGGCTCAATGGCGCTTCCGCAGAAAGAGCATTTCCTTTTTTCCATGACTTCACCTTGAACTCATTTTCTTGGCTTCGCGTGAGGTCTCAAGCAGAATAAGAATGTCGCCATTTTTTATTGGACCGACCACGTTGCGCGTGATTATCCTTCCCTTATCCCTGCCTTCGAGTATCCTGCACTGTACCTGCATGGCTTCCCCATGCATTCCTGTCTTTCCGATCACTTCAATGACTTCGGCAGGATATCCGCTTTCTTCTTCAGCCATAATCTCACTTCTTCAGCGCCTGAACCTTCTGCGCCACCTCGTCAACCATTTCCTTAGCCTTTCCGGGTTCGATTATCGCTGCCGCGCCGCTGCCAACTGATAGACCGCAGGCTGCGCCAAGCTCTACCTGTTTTTTGACAAATATATAAGGAATGTTCTTTTCATCACACAGCGCCGGAATGTGAGCCACTATTTCGGGGGGGTTCACATCTTCCCCAATAATCACAAGTTTTGCGATACCTCGTTCGATTGCTTTTGTGGCTTCGTTCGTTCCTTTCTTTATCTTTCCAGTATCCCGTGCCATCTCAAGAGCGCTCAGCGCCTTATTTGCCAGCTCTGCTGGAACTTCAAATTTTGCGTATGTTTGTGCCATATTAATTACTTCCTTCAGGACTATTGTCCTTCATCATTCACTTGATTAAAAGTATCGGCTTTCCTACAGCGTGATGTGGTATATATTTTACGCTCAGTTTGCCTCTTCCATCAATACTGCAAACATGTCCTGACCTGAGACTTTTACTATGGTATAGTTCCCGGTCTTTGTTATGTTGTACTGTGAAAATCCTCTTTGCGTGCTGTTAGTTTTCAGTTGATTCAACTTCTTCATTACGCTTGAGTTAACATCGAGATAACCTGTCGTCCGCTCGTAACTCTCGTTGTTCTGATCCACACCCATATAGAACTGCTTTGCAAATGTGACGTTTGAGGTTATTGTCTGGAAGGGCGCATCAGGTACTTGATTTAGCATCGCTTTATACCTGTCATAAGATGTGACAGTTTCATTCAGGCTCACTGTAATGTCAAGAACATCGATCACGGTCCGTGGCGGAGCAAGTATAACTGGTGTCCCCATTACATTATAAAATCCCTGCAATCCACCTTCCTGCCTCACAAGCAGGGGGTGATCATAGTATGAATCAATGAACATGTACTGAAAATCATTCTTCAGGGGATCCATTGTGCTAAGCAGCAGGAAAGAAGAGTTCCCGCCGTATTTAAGATCAGAGTAGTACATCTTTGTGGTGTTTGACTTATAGATCGTATCTACTTCATTAAGTACCGGCTGTGCCTGACGTGCCCACTCCACCATCTGAGGTGTCATTTTTTCAAGGTCAACATAACTTGCAGATTCCGCACCCGGGGGTGTCATGTTGAGCGCGTCTGAGATAGAATAAAAGGGCTGGTCGAATGTCCAGAATTCTGGATCATAGACATCCTGCAGGTTCTGATCTTCAGTTTGCTGTGCAGTATCATCTCCTGGGTTTATGAAAATATATGCAAATATCGAGAATATCATTGTGAAAGCCAGAAAAAATGCCAGTAATTTATACAAATCTTGCTGTTTCATATCCCTTTCATATTACCTGCATAATAATAAAATAGATGGTGTTCATTATTAACATGCAGGATTGGCATACAGATGATTGATGTTGTTGCAACGACCTGCATTTTTTCAAGATAAAAACTAAATACTTTGAAAAAAGATAATATTGTGAAACAATTATGTTCGATGAAACAGTGATCTCAAAAGGATATCAGACCGTAGTGCCAGCAAAAATACGTAGAGCCCACGATATATTGCCTGGAGATGTTCTGGAATGGATCGATACCGAGAAAGGAATAATGGTGCAGCCGAGGAAAAAAAGGACATTGAAGGATATTATCGGGATTGTAAAAGGAGAAGGAGATGCAGTTGAATCCAAAAAGCGAATTCAGAAGGGACTTAAATGATCTTCGCGGACTCTTCGTATTTTATTGCACTCGCAAGAGAAAAGGACAGGTGGCACAAAGACGCCGTGAGGATATCTGACAGAGTCAGGGAATCCATGATAGTATCTGAGCTAATAATAAGCGAAAGTATAACGATGGTTGGCTCGTTCGAAGGCGGAAAAGCCGGAAAAACTCTTTATGAATACTTTATTGACAATTGCAAAATAGAATTCATGAACGAGGGGATAATGGAAAAAGCAATGGATACCTTCCTCAAATACGATGGTTCGATATCGCTTGCTGACGCATCATCCATTGAGATAATGAAAAAATATGGGGTCAAAAAGATAATTTCATTTGATGGGGATTTTGATAAAGCGGATGAGATTGAAAGGATCAAATAAAGCAACTTTTATATACAATGTACTCATTTAGACATTAATGTACAAAAATGTACAGTGATACTCATGAAAGAATATATCTTGAAACTTATCGAGAACCAGTCTCTCACATCAGAAGAAGCAGAGATCGCTATTTCAAAGATCTTTACTGAAGCGACTGATGCCCAGATAGCTGCGTTCTTAACAGCGCTGAAATTGAAAGGCGAAACTCCGGCTGAGATCGCAGGACTTGCGCGCGGTATGAAAAAAGCTGCGAACCTGATAAGACCAAAAGTAAATGGAACGCTTGTCGATACATGTGGGACGGGCGGGGATTCTACGGGCACGATCAACGTCAGTACAGGCGCAGCGATAGTAGCAGCAGCGGCTGGAGTCACGATAGCAAAGCACGGCAACTATTCCATCACCTCAAAATCCGGGAGCGCGGACGTGCTGCGCGAACTGGGTATCAGGATAGATATGTCACCTCAGGAAGTGGAAAAGACCATAGAGAACGTGGGCATAGGATTTATGCTCGCCCCGGTTTTCCATCCTTCTATGAAACGCGTCGGACAGATAAGACGCGACCTGGGTTTCCGTACAGTATTCAATATCCTGGGACCGCTTACCAACCCCGCAGGTGCACAGGCGCAGGTGATAGGTGTGTTCGATGGCTCCATGTGCGAGACAATGGCAAATGTTCTTAATATCCTGGGCACGAAAAGAGCGCTTGTAGTGCATGGAAACGGGATGGATGAAATATCAAACACAGGTGAAACGCAGATAGTTGAACTCAATAACGGCAAGATCACGAAATACTCGGTGACTCCTGAAAAGCTTGGAGTAAAGCATGCTTCTGTTAACGAAATACTTGGCGGGGCTCCCGAAGAGAATGCAAGGGATATCGTGGACGTAATGAAATGGAAAATGGGGGCGAAACGTGATATCATTGTTATCAATGCAGGCGCGGCACTGCTTGTAGGCGGGATGGTGGATAGTCTTGCCGCCGGAATAAAAATAGCAGCCCAGACCATAGATAGCGGCAAAGCCCTGGATAAGCTCAAGGATTTCGTAAAAGCCGCAGGCGACCCTGAAAAGCTTGCGCGTTTCCTGTGATAACAGATGAAAATCAAGATTTGCGGTATCAAGACCGAACATGACCTTGCAGCAGCGATAAATTCAGGAGCCGACGCTGTAGGATTCATTACTGATGTACCTGTGGATTCTCCCCGGAAGATCACGCTTGCTGAAGCATCGCGATTGATCTCGAAAGTGCCTCTGTTCGTGACAACAGTGCTTGTTATCATGCCGGAAAACGCACATCAGGCGGTGCGAATGATACAGGCGGCAAGACCGGTGGCTGTGCAGATACACAATGCTCTGCCATTATCTGAACTTGTGAAGATAAAGGAGACAGGAGTGAAACTCATAAAGATGATACAGGTGTACCGGGATTCAAAAGCAGATATGTTAATAAAACAGATAAAACAATTTTCCGGTGTTGCTGATGCAATTCTCCTGGATACTGCACTGGATGGAAAAACCGGCGGGACAGGCGTGCCGCATAACTGGGAAGTAAGTTCAAAGGTCGTCCTGAACGCAGGCATCCCTGTCATACTGGCAGGCGGGCTGAAGCCTGAGAACGTCAGGGAAGCGGTTAGATGTGTGCGCCCGTATGCAGTGGATACAGCATCAGGAGTTGAGACCGCTGGGAAAAAGGATGAAAAGAAAGTGATGGATTTTATAAACAACGCGAGGATGCATGAAATTTGATATCAGTGAAAAAGAATTCATAAGTCTTGCAGAAGAAAAGCCAGTGATAATCCAGTTGATGGCAGCGGTTGATACAAAATGCACGCCTCTTGATCTGTATGCTTCGCTTGATAAGAAATGCGCATACCTACTTGAATCTGTTGAAAAGGAGAAACGTCATGCGCGGTTCTCATTCGTTGGCGCGGAACCCGCTGCGGTCGTCACGGTAAAAGACAGAATACTTTCACTTGATTACCCAAAGAGGACTGGTTTGATAGAGTTCATCGAATCATCGCTCTCTAAGGTCTGCGAATTCAAGACATCTGAGAAAAGGACGACAGGTTTGCCATCACTTGGAGATAGTAAGGAAGGTACGCTCAGGGCAGGTTTTGATACCATGGATGCAATAAGGATGGCCTTCGCAGCAACTGGTGTGAAATTTATCGGCACAGGCTTTGACAGGCAGACCTTCCTTGGAGGTGCTATCGGTTTCTGCGCATACGATATGGTTTATGACTGCTGGCTTGACATCCCGGCAAAAAAGAGCCAGATCCCGGATGCGCAATTCGCGCTCACCACAAAGACAGTGGTCTTTGACCACCTGACCGAAAAGACGTATGTCGTCCTGACGCCATTTGTCTTTGATGATGCAAAAGATACGTACAGGGAAGCCTTAGAAGAAGCCAGGAAACTTGAAGCCATCATAAATGCCACAAAACCGATCTCAGGAAATAAAAACAAACCCCTGAGGATTACGCCGAACATGAAAAAAAGTGAATACGAAGACGCTGTCAGGAAAGCAAAGAAACACATAATTGACGGCGATATCTTCCAGGCCGTCCTCTCGCGCCGTTACGAAGTGACCACAGACCAGACGCCGCTTGAGCTTTATACAGCGCTGCGAAGCGTTAATCCAAGCCCCTATATGTACCTCTTTGAGTTCAACGGTACAAATATAATAGGCGCAAGCCCTGAGACCCTGCTTTCTGTCCATAAACGAAAAGTGATCATTAATCCGATAGCAGGTACTTGCCCGCGCGGGAAAACACCTGAGGAGGATGAAAAGTTCGCAAAGGAGATGCTGGACAGCGACAAAGAGCGCGCTGAGCATGTGATGCTTGTTGACCTTGGTCGTAACGACGTGAGGATGGTCTCAAAAGGTGGTACTGTGAAAGTGGATGATTTCATGTCAGTGCTAAAATACTCGCACGTCCAGCATATCGAAAGCACGGTGTCTGGTATGCTGCGGGACGAGTGCGACCAGTTTGACGCCACACGCGCCATATTCCCGGCAGGCACGCTATCGGGTGCGCCAAAGATCCGCGCGATGGAGATAATACACGATCTTGAGAAGGACGCCCGCGGCATCTATGGCGGAGGCGTTGGGTACTATTCATGGAACGGGGATGCGGATTTTGCCATCGTGATAAGGACGATCATCAAGAACGGAAAGACGGCGATAGTGCAGGCAGGCGCCGGTATTGTTGCGGACTCTGACCCTGAGTACGAGTACAATGAGACAGAGCGCAAGATGGC
>JBGOYM010000115.1:0-6949 GCA_041479675.1 Candidatus Methanoperedens sp. | reverse complement strand
TGCCAAGTAGGGAGGATGGAATTATGATTAATTCTTGGCCTAAAACTACACTCGATGAAGTCTGTATTCGAAGCAGAAAGCACATCGAGACTGAGAAACTAAAGAGTGCTATCAATCTTAAGCTTGTGCAGATGGTTCGACTGAATAAAAGCCGGACGAATTACCTTGAAAAGTTCCAGAAGATGATAGATGAGTACAACTCGAGTTCGTATAACGTGGAGACCTTCTTTGCAAGCCTTGTTGAATTTGCACAGGAACTTAATGCAGAGGAGAAACGGGGGATTGCAGAAAAATTAACTGAGGAAGAATTGGCAATCTTTGATCTTTTGGTAAAACCTGAAATGACGCTGAAAAAGAAAGAAGAGCGCGAGGTTAAGAAGGTGGCACAGGAGCTTCTTGAAACTCTGAAAAGGGAGAAACTGGTTCTCGATTGGCGAAAGCGACAGCAGTCGAGGGCTGCTGTAAGGCTTTCTATCTATGAGATACTGGACAGGCTGCCGCGAAGCTATATACCTGATTTATATCGGCATAAGTGTGATGTGGTGTATCAGCACATATATGATTCTTATTTTGGACAGGGATTAAGTATTTATTCGCATGCATTATGAATAAATCGGCGGTCCCTATTTCATTAGACTCCCCCCTCCTGGATACTCGCGCTCACCTTCTCCAGGGAAGCTGCGAGGAACATGCAGACAATTGCGGCATCTTTGATATAAATGTATAAATAGAAAAAATAACGAAATGAAACGTAACCCAGAGTAAAGAAATTTTCAACGATGAAAGAATTCATAATAATCGGACATAAATCTGTCACAACCCCCTTTTCCCTGAACGACCTCCCGGGCGCAGCAGGACGCATGGACATACTGTGCAGGTGCGTGAACTCTGCGCTGTTCCTGTCCCATGACCTGAGGAGGGACGTTCGAGTGTACCTTGTGCTCAAAGGAGGAACGCAATCAAAGATCGTGCGGTTTGACGGAGCAGCGGTCAGGTACTTAAGCCCTGATGAGCGAAGCGCAGCCTCGCTTATTAAAAAAGCGCTTGAGAAACAGGCGCAGGGATTCTGGACAGAATCCACACCAGGCGTAAGCATAAAGATCGGGGACTTTGGCGACCTCCTGGGTGAGCTGAATAAAAAAATTACCTACCTCCGCGAGGATGGGGTTGATATCCGCATGAAACCATTAGAGGTGGTTTCTGACTTTTTATTCGTGTTGGGCGATCATATGGGACTCACTGATGATGAGGAAAAGATCATAGAGGCGCATGATCATGAGATAGTGAGCGTGGGCCCTCTCTCATTACATGCAGGCCACTGCATCGTTTTATTGCATAATGAGATGGACCGGCAAGATGCTTTTAACACTTCGAACAAATGAGAGAAATGTATTTAGACCCAACAACATATTGAGAGCCGGATGACAATTCTTGAAACTGCCCGCAAAATCCTGAAAGAGGGGCCTATCTGCGACCACTGTCTCGGAAGGCAATATGCAAAACTCTCAACTGGCCTTGGCAATGATGAACGCGGAAAAGGAATAAGGCTCGTGCTGGCGATGCAGGCAAGCGAAGGTGTGGACAAGGAACTGCCGGAATTGCTAAAAAAAAGCGTTGGGAGCAAATGCTGGGTATGCAATAACATGTTCATACATCTTGATCGATGGGCTGATAAAGCTGTAATAGCACTTTCTGATTACGAATACGACAACTTCCTTGTCGGGACAAGGGTGACCGGGCTTCTGGCTGAGAACGAGGAGATAATATGGGCAGAGAGCGGGACGAGCTTTGCCGAGCCCCTTAAGACCGAGTTGAACCGCGAGGTGGGGAAAAGGATCGAGAAGCTGACCGGCAAAAAAGCAAACCTCAAGAAACCTCAAATTGTGGCGCTGCTTGACCTTGAGAACGATGCGATTGAACTTGAAATAAATTCACTATATATATACGGCAGGTACAGGAAACTTGTCCGGGGTATACCACAGACCAGGTGGCCGTGCAGGGAATGCCATGGTACGGGTTGCGAGCGCTGCAACGGAACGGGCAGGATGTACCAGGAATCTGTGGATGAACTTATAAAACCGCATCTTATGGCTGCATCCAGGTGCGAGGATACAGCCTTTCACGGCGCGGGGCGCGAGGATATCGATGCGCTGATGCTGGGTGATGGGCGCCCGTTCGTTGTTGAGGCAAAAAAGCCGCATCTGAGGAGCATAGACCTGAATGCGCTTACCACTGAAATAAATAGCGATTCTGCAGGCAAGATCGAGGTGCTGGGACTTAAATTCGTAGAAAGCGAGACCGTGGAACAGTTAAAATCCTTGAAAGCTGATAAGGAGTATCGCATGAAGATCGAACACCGCACAACAGAGGAAAAACTTAAATCATCTCTTGACATAATAAGCGGGAATCTCATCAAACAGAAAACTCCCACCAGAGTGCTTCATAGACGCGCCGACCTTGAAAGAACACGCAGGGTTCACAGGGCAGAGCTTGAATCATTTGATACAGATACCGCAGTCCTTGTTATTCACTGTGAAGGCGGACTTTATGTCAAGGAACTGGTCTCTGGTGATGGAGGACGAACAATACCAAGCGTTGCGTCCCTGACAGGAAGCGAGGCAAAAGTTATAGAACTTGAAGTAATAAAAGTAGGATAATTCGGAGGAATATTATGGCAAAGACCCACGGAACAAGAAGGAAATCAAGACACAAACTAAAAAAGACAGTAAGAGAAAAAGGATTATCACCTATCACCCGGGCGCTACAGGAATTCACGGAAGGGGATATCGTGAACATCGATCTTGACCCGAGTATCCAGAATGGGATGCCACACCCCAAGTTCCATGGACGGACAGGGAAAGTAATCGAGCGGCGCGGACGCGCATACATGGTTGAAGTGCGCGACGGTGGGCTCATGAAAGAAGTTATTGCACTTCCTGAGCATCTGACCTCACAGAAATAACCGGAAAAGGAGTCTTTCCATGATAGTGAAACAGGTCCTGAAAGAGGAAGGTCTGACGCTTCCTGAGGTCAAGAACATTCTGGAACATATAAAAGAGGAACGCGAAACAGAAGGCAAAGAGCTCGGCTACGAGTTAAGAAAGGCAATCTCACATGCTGAGTTGTTTTCCAAGATCAGCGCAAAAAAATCAAGAGAACTGGTGAACGAGTTATCGAAGCTTGAGAAAATGAAACCAGAGATTGCCATAAGGATCGCGGATGTCCTTCCCCTATCAAACGATGAGATAAGAACTATCTACGCAAAAGAACGCTACACTCTGAGTGAAGATGAACTCAAGCAGATCCTCGAACTGGTAGTCAAATTTGAGTGAGAAAACTTTAAAATAAAGGTGGTATTGATGATAACTCTGGGAAAAAAGGCAGAAAAGGAAAAATTTGCATACATACTGGACTATCTTCCTTACGGGCGTACAGATGACAACCGTCCCATGTACCAGAAAAAACCTCTTGCTCAGGGAATAGGGGAAAAACATTTTGTTCTTATGGAGATGATAACAAAAGAGAACGTAGTCCCCAGGTCTCATGACAGGGTATACATCGGCGAAGGCGACAGGACTGTGATAGACCATGTTAAAAGGCGGATAATATTCAGCGAACTTACCAATTCTGCGCAAATGGAACTCCCCAGTGTAATAGAAAAAATAATCCTTTCAGATGAAAAAAGGTTTTTGAGTTTCTTTAATGATGCTTATCCAATAACAACCCGTCTCCACATGCTTGAATTGCTGCCTGGTATCGGCAAGAAACTCATGTGGGCGATCATTGAAGAACGGAAAAAAGGCAAATTTGAAAGCATAGCCCAGCTTGTCAGCAGGGTGAAAGGGCTGCATACTCCTGAGAAACTCCTCATGAACAGGATCCTGGAAGAATTAAAGGACGAGAATATAAAATACCGTGTTTTTACAACCCCGATGCCGCCTAAAAGATGAAACGGTATAAAAATGACCAGCATTTTTTAATTGATAAGCGTGTTTTGAATCGAATCATTGAATACGGGGATTTGAACAGCTCCGATGTTGTGCTTGAGATCGGAGCAGGCTATGGGAATCTAACTGAATTGCTGGCAGAAAGAGCAGGTAAAGTTATCGCTGTTGAAATGGACCCTCAGCTTGCAGCCTCAATTAACAGGTCGCAGAACATTGAGATCGTTGTGCGCGATGCTCTCAAAATGGATTTTCCGCAATTCAATAAAGTTATTTCCAATCTTCCTTACTCTATCTCTTCTCCAGTGACGTTCAAATTGCTTGGCTGCAAATTCGACCTCGGGATCCTGATGTACCAGCATGAGTTCGCAAAGAGGATGGTCGCAGTTCCGGGCAGCAAGGATTATGGAAGATTATCCATTACTGTACAGTACTATGCTGATGTACAAATCCTGGAAGTCGTACCGCGAGGTGCATTCAGCACACCCCCGGAGGTAAGTTCTGCGATCGTGAAGCTTATCCCGCGCCCATCACCATATACGGTGAAAGATGAGAATTTTTTCATGAGATTTTTAATTGCTGTTTTTTCACAGAGGAGGAAAACAATAAAGAATGCAATATTGAATAACGCGGGGTTGCTAGGGATCAGGGATAATGCCCTGGGAACTATACCTGATGAAATTCTCAGGAAAAGGGCTGAAGTGCTTTCACCCCGGGAACTGGCAGAGCTGGCTGACCTATTATACGACGAAAAAAATATAAACTTATCTTCTCCTGAAAAAATATAAACACTTATAGAACCTTTTTTATGCCATGACGATCGCCGTTGTATTTGACAGTGCAGGAACGCTGCTGCGCATGCACCGCGTAGCGAAAAATATAAAAACCGGTGAATTCCTGGATGAAGTGGTCTCTACCGAGCTTGTAGGGAAAAAACCTTACTGCGCCCTCATCGTGATGCAGGTGGACTCGTCCAAACTGGCAGGATGCCCACCAGAGATGCTGATCTCTGATTTTATCAAAAGGAATAGTATCGATATTGAAGTGGCGTGTTCACGAAGCAGGATAGAAAAGATCGACGCATTGAAGGCGGTAAATAATGATACTGAAGCACGGATGAAAGACCTGCAGGACGTAATGGCTGCAGTCAAAAAGAAGTGCAGGAACATTTTTTATATGGGAGTTGGGCTAATCATTGACCTGGATACTGACAGCATCCCGTACGTGATCTGCACTGGCGGCAAGGTGTATTCGAATTCATTTCAGGTGATAAAGACGCTTAATGAAAAGGGCATAGGGGTGTACATCGCCTCTGGCGACAGCATGAGGAACCTGTCAGTTCTTGCAAAGAACGTGTGCGTGCCGCTACAGTGCGTATTTGAGATATCCACTCCTGAAAAAAAAGAGGAGATAGTTAAGAATTTAAAAAATGAGTACGATAAAGTCATCATGGTGGGTGATGGCATCAACGATATACTTGCGATGCGCGCTGCTGACCTTAGTGTACTCTCGATACAACAGACCGGAAAGTGCCCGCCATTGCTCTGCGAGGAAGCAGATGTGGTGATAAAAGATATTGGGGAGTTAATAGGGATCGTTGAAACGCTAAAATAATGATTTGTCCTTATGGAAACAGCTGAAACAAAGCTATTCGTGACCGTTACAATTCGTGTTGGTAATTATCCTAATTTGCATATAATACATTAATTTTGAGTTTTGACGAAGTATTAACTAAAATAAGTTATGGAATTAATAAAACAATCCTGATCTATTCAAATGTCTCTTGAACTTGGTTAGCTTCCTCCTTCTCACCTTGATTCGTTCAATTGCTACTGCTATTCGTTTAATTACTGACCTTATAAAACTCCACTTTTTCTCCTTTTCAATATATGGCTTCTGGTATAATCTTACTTTTTCGTTGAATTCTTCATAAATAATGTTTTTTAATGTATGGTAATTTTCAAGTACCATATCGTCGTCTATCAAACCACCACCCTCTTCACCCTCTCCATATGTACTTCGATAGTCTCTCAGTTTTCCATCTTCTGATTCAAGAATACACCTATTATGGAGAAATTCTAATAAATAATAAGACAGTTTTGGACTTGCAAGATATAAATTATTGGTTATAATTTCCGCGAGTTCTTCATTTGTTAATAATTCATCTAAAAACGATCTTATTTTCGGATCCACTTCATTGGGGATGGTTTCGATATCAATATTTATAAATTGAATATACAGAGGTAAAAGCAAATGAGATATTTCTTTTTCTAAAAACTCCTTCTTATGCTTTCGAGCTTCTGATGTTTTAGAAAACCAGTATTGAAGTGTTGCGCCAACCACTACACCAAGCATAGGGAACAATACATTAAAACTTTGGTCAATTGCCATCGGATTTCATCCTATTGTACTATTTCACTATACATAAATAAAATGATTAGTTCGGTACGTGACCGTTTCACCGTTTCAATTTGCCAACATAGTTATGTGAAGATACAATATCAAGTGTGTATTTTTTGGGGATAGGGAGATTATATTTATTTACCCCTTTGTAGGTACGAATGTACGAAGGCTTCATGATTTGAATCTCTCTGGATGGTGCAATGGATAGTTTTATCTCAAAGAAACAATGTTAATCTTTATGGTTTGATGAGATTATGACGAATAATGATGAACATGTTGGTTTAAGGAATGATTCATCCCATAATATAAAATATTTTGCAGAACCTGCTTTATTCATTGCATTTATTACTGCATGCCTCTATTTTGTAGGTTTTGGTTTCTATTCAACATACTTGTCGAGATTCTCAATTCCTATGAAATTTATAAACATTGGTACTATAGAATACATGAGGGTTGGTATTCTTCCTATTATAGCATTAGGTGTATTCATTGCTATATTTTTTAATGTCTGGTCGTATGCTCCGAAAAATCGTATAGAAGCCTTCTCAGGCAATTTATTACCTATTATTTTTTTGTTTCTATTTATTTTGGCAATTCCAAAT
>JBGOYM010000114.1:0-6997 GCA_041479675.1 Candidatus Methanoperedens sp. | reverse complement strand
CTGTCTATAACATCGGGTCTATACTTGCTGATGGCAAACCGTTCAAGATGCCATTGCTTGAGGAGAACGATTTTCTTCCTGACCTTGATGCGATACCTTCGGACGTGGCGAAAAAAGCAAAGATCATGTTCCTTAATTATCCGAATAATCCGACGTCTGCAACAGCAACTGCGAAGTTCTTCGAGGAAGTGGTGAATTTTGCGAATGAATATGAGGTACTGGTCATTCACGACAATGCGTATTCAGAGATGACATACGACGGTTACAAAGCCCCCAGTTTCCTGAACACGAGCGGTGCAAAGGAGGTAGGCATAGAGATGCATTCCCTGTCCAAGACATATAATATGACCGGCTGGAGGCTGGGTTTTGCGGTCGGGAACAGGGACATACTTGCAGGTCTTGGAAAGGTAAAAACAAATGTGGATTCAGGTGCGTTCGAAGCTGTGCAGGAGGCAGGGATAGTAGCGCTATCAGGTCATCAGGACTGCGTCCATGAGATGAACCGGGTATATAAAGAGAGGCGTGATGCCCTTATTACAGGGTTAAACGAACTCGGGCTGGATGTAAAACCACCCAGAGCGACGTTCTATGTATGGGCGCGCGTAAAGGGTAAATCACTTGACTTCACAAAGATGCTTCTTGAAAAATCCGGAATTGTTGCGACGCCAGGCGTGGGTTTTGGTGAGTATGGGGAAGGATACATTCGATTTGCGCTCACGCAGTCCGTGGAAAGGATCAACGAGGCGGTTGAGAGAATGCGTAAACTGAGAATTGAATGATCATCCGTGCAAATTTAACTTTAGAAAAGTCTATTTAGGATGAATTAATATCATGAAGGAATATGCTTTTAAATAGAAACTCTTTTGAATACTTCGGTCATGGGAGAACTCGATGGACATAGAACAGTTTTTAGCAGAGCGCGCAGAAATGGTGGATACAGAACTTCCAGCCTTGCTTGGTAGTATCAAACCTCCAGAACTTGCAGCGGCGGTCGCTTATGCGATAGCCTCAAAAGGCAAACGCATACGTTCAGCGCTTGTCACCCTTGCCAGTGAGGCAGTTGGAGGAACAGCGTACGATGCAAGCTTTGCAGCTGCGTCCATCGAATTGATACATTCATCATCGCTTGTCCTTGACGATGTGATAGATAAATCTGAAAAAAGGCGGGGCAGCGATACGGTACATAAAAAATGGGGAACTGACATGGCTCTCCTTACAGTCCAGGTGCTTGCTGCACTTTCACTCAAGCTTGCTTCACGCGACCCCCGGCTCATACGTGCAATAGCAGATTCGCTGCTATACATGGGAGAAGGGGAAGCCATGGAGCTTGTTGACTATGCCAGGGATAAGAAAAGCTATATTGACCTTGCATTCAGGAAAACCGGTTCACTGTTCGGTTCTGCAGCAGAGGTGGGCTCTTTAGTAGGCGGAGGCGACGATAAAGAGACTGAATCACTCCTTGGATTCGGGAATCATATCGGTATAGCCTTCCAGATACGGGATGATATCCTGGACTGTATTTCCAGTGAAAACGACCTGGGAAAACCTGTTAAAAAGGACCTTTTTATGGGAAGGCCGTCGATCGTGGTAATTGATGCACTGAATTCCGGGATCTCGCTTGAACAGATGATGAAATGCAATAACGGGCAACTTATGCATCTTGTTGCGGATTCGATAGCTCATGCAGAGGATACAGCACGAGAAGAGCTTGAAAATGCAATGACTTATATTGAAAAGCTTGATGAAAGCCCTGCAAGAAATAAACTCATCATGCTTGGCGAATATATCATCAGCCGAAGCAAATAAAATGACAGGTTCTTTTTATAACTACCTGCCTGAAGGATGCCGCCTCTGCTATAAGGGGGCAAAAATGGTACTTTTTATTACAGGCATCTGCGGCAGGAACTGCTTTTACTGCCCGGTCTCTTATGAGAGGCGGGAAAAGGACGCGATATTTGCAAACGAAAGGCGGGTGGAAAAAGACGAAGACATAATAGAGGAAGCAAATTCAATGGACGCTCTTGGGGCAAGCATAACTGGCGGGGAGCCTCTTATTAGAATAGAAAGAGTGCTGCATTATATACGGATTCTTAAGAATAAGTTCGGGGGAGCTTTTCATATTCATTTATACACTGCACTTTCGCCAGGAAAAGAGGTACTTATTTTGCTTAAGGAAGCGGGTCTTGATGAGATCAGGTTCCATCCACCTCCTGATATGTGGGAAAAAATCCTGATAACGCCTTACCGTGATTCGATCAAAGCTGCTCATTTACTTGGCATATCTGCTGGTATTGAAATTCCATCTATAAAGTCTAACCTTAGCGGGATATTGACCCTCCTTGAAGAGGTGGATGGGTTCCTTAACCTTAACGAACTTGAGTTCTCAGAAACAAATGCACAAGAGCTTGAAAAAAGAGGCTATGTTCCTGAGAATGATATTTCTATGGCAGTACTTGAGAGCAGGGATTTTGCAGAATCGGTTAATGGTAAAAAGATCCATTTCTGTTCGTCTGTGTTCAAGGACGCGGTGCAGTTGCGGGAGAGGTTCAAGCGCATCGCGAAAAGGTCAGCGAGGGATTTTGATGAGATCACGGATGACGGGACGCTTGTATATGGTGTTATCGAGGGAGATGGGCTTTCCATTCTGAGAGATTCGGGAGTTACTGAGGATATGTTCGCTGTCAGGGAGGGTTCTGTTGAGACCGCATGGTGGATAGCGTCTGACCTGGCGGATGAACTGAAAGAAAAAGGACTCAAAGTTTATGTTATTGAGCGTTACCCTATGAAAAACGGAATGGTCGTTGAAAAAACACCTCTATGAGCAAAGCAAAAGTATAAACTCTTAAGATTTAATAATGAAAAAACGGTGGTCTGACTGAGCGCTGAAGGAAATGAAAAAATGAAGACAAGGGTAACAAAGTACTTAATGAGGGACGAAACCGGTATCAGAAGATCGGTTTTAAAATTGTTCCTGACAGGTAAACCATATACCACTCAGGATGTCTTTGATGCCCTTACAAGGGAAGGATTTGACCTCAATTACAGGGGAGTTTCAGCCATGGTCGGTCTTATGAATACAAGACTTGGGATCTTAAGAATCGATGTAAAAGGAGACCATAATCTATATTCCATGAAGATCGAGTATAAGAACGCTGTAAAACAGGTAATTGACAATTATTAAGATTCACATTTCAAGTTCGCAGCCTGCACCCTGACCTATACCCTCATCCACCCTGACGTGGATCTTCTTGATATTATCTACACCCCGGAGTGCTTTTGCTATCCCGTCTGTGAAATATTTGCACAGGTCTTCTGCGCTCACTGATGCTGTGGGCAGGAACACAACATCCTCTGATGGCAGGACATACCGTTTTTTACTTTCAATGATCTCTACTGAAACTTCTTTCTTTTTCCCTATTCGAAGGCGCGGGTCATTTTCAGCTATCAGTACCCTGTGGTCGAGCCTGTCGCAGAGTTCATTGACTATCTTTTTCACCTTCTCAAAATCGATGATAAATTCCCCCTTTTGTTCGCCTTCGAGGCGCACACTGATAGCGTATGTATGCCCGTGCAGGCATCCGCACTTGGGATGGTTGGGGATGAAATGGCATGCTGAGAAACGCAGTTTTGCCATCCAGCCGTCTATTTCGATGAACATGAGATTGGCTTAATAACTTTTGAAGGTATAATCCTTTGGTAGAATGGGGGCAGTTTCAATCCATGGCGTCAATAAGACTTCTGTCTTTTAATTTTATGCGAATACATACCCTTCAATGCCATAATTTTCATTGTTTTCCACTGCAAAATGATTGCGCCATGCGCAAAAAGTCGCATATGCCGCGATCACGCTGTCAAGCGTGTCGCCGTCAATATTATCTAAGATTTTCTCTCTGATTGATTTTTTAGTTATCGACAGAGAACCAGTATTCTCAAGTGCTTCAAGGATTAACTTTCTTTGTTCCCGATGTTCCTTGCCTTTATAAGGTTTATACATGTTCTTTTTCTTCAATGTTGGAGCCGGGCATATCTCAATAATCCCCGGTTTACCGCACTGACGGCGCTGCATGGGAAGAACATATACCTGTTTTTTCTGAACAAGAGGGTTAAGAATATCACGGATGCCGTAGAATGTCTGCCTGTAAACCCTGAGGTTATATGGGGAGAAGGGGGTTATATTTTCTACATCTGTGCGGCGTTTAATCTCACGGTTGTGTGAGTCTTTGCGGCATTTATCCCTGAAATCCCGGTCGTCCGAGTAGTTTTCGGGGAAGGAAAGAATAAATTTCTCCCATTTTGTGATGAACTTCCTGAGCGCAAAAAGGCACATGCTGCGCTCACTTCCTGTACATGTGAGTTCACTGGCTCTCCAGCATTCTTTGATATGAAGTGCGCTTCCTTCGATATTGCCCCCTGCAACCCATATCTTCTTACCTGCGTCCTTCGCCCCGCTAAAATCGATGCCATAGATGCGGCGCGGTAGTTCATGCGATCGCATTTCTAATGTTTTCATAAAAGCCCCAAAAATACTGTGTTTTTGTTTTATCCTGCTAATATCTTTTGTTTTGCCTATCTAAGAAGTTAGTTATATATTAGAGTGAGTCTATGACAAAGCCCAATTAAGGTGATACTATGGATTTTACCGTTAATGGAACATTCAAAGCAGGATTAAAATGGGAACACTTCTCCAAAAAAGTAACATCCCAGAATAAGAAAAACGCAATAGAGAAAGCATATTCATTGATAGGAAGCGAACACGGGCTTGAGCGTCGGTTGATAAAGATAGAAGGAGTGGAAGAGGTCAAAGCATGAGCGATGCCGTATTGACACAGCAGCAGATTCAAGAACTTGCAGGACGGCATCAGCAGTACCAGTACCAGGCTGAGGCGATAGGTCAGCAGTTAAATATGTTAAAAGTGACACTCAATGACCTTGAGACAGCTCTGACAACAATTACAGCACTGAAAGACGAATCTGGTGGAAAAGAAACTCTTGTGCCTATCGGTTTTGGGTCATTTGTAAATGCAACGCTTGCAAGCACAGATAAAGTCGTAATAGGTATTGGCGCAGGTGTAAGCGTTGAAAAGAAAACAGAAGATGCTAAAGTCTTCCTTGAAAAAAGGAAAGAAGAACTTACTAAATACTTTGAACAGATGAACAGCGCTTTTGCTAAGATCGCAGAAGAGATGCAAAAAATCGAGAAAACCGTTCAGATGCAACAGCAGTCACGGAAGCCCGTGAGCGCCGAATAAATATGTTCGATAAGCTTAAAGAAAAGCTCGGTTTTTTCAAAAAGATCCTTGGTGGAGCAATAGAGGAGAAAGGAAAAGATCATGAAAAGATCGGCCTGATACAGAAAATTAAAGCCGCTGTTATTGAGCAGGAATTCATCATAGACGAGAAAAGCCTTAAGGACCCTATGTGGGAACTTGAGATGGTACTTCTAGAAAGCGATGTGGCTCTGCCTGTTGCTGAGAAAATAGTGGATAACGTTAAGAATGAACTCGTGGGCAGCCGCAGGAAGATCGGGTCTGATACGGCGAAGATAGTGGAAAACTCCCTCAGACATGCCATCTCAAAGGTAATTTCTGTGGATTCTTTTGATTTTGATGCTTTCATTAAAAGCTCCGCAAAACCTGTAACTATCGTTTTCGTTGGAGTGAACGGTACAGGCAAAACCACCACCATAGCAAAGATGGCAGAGCGTTTCAAAGAGCAGGGATATTCAGTGGTGATCGCTGCAGCCGATACCTTCCGCGCAGGCGCCATCGAACAGATAGAAAGGCATGCCGAGTCGCTTGGAATAAAGCTTATAAAACATCAGGAAGGAGCAGACCCGGCTGCGATCGTATATGACGCGATCCAGTTCGCAAAAGCTAAACACAAAGATGTAGTGCTTGCTGATACGGCTGGAAGGATGCACACTAACATCAACCTGATGGACCAGTTAAGAAAAGTGTGCAGGGTGAATAATCCGAACCTTATCATTTTCGTGGATGAAGCAATTGCAGGAAACGATGCTGTTGAACGCGCAAGATTGTTTAACGACGCAGTGACATTTAATGGCACCATATTGACAAAACAGGATGCAGATGCAAAAGGCGGGGCAGCCATATCCATTGCATACACCACTGGCAAGCCCATACTGTTCCTGGGCGTGGGTCAGAGCTATAAAGACCTCGTCAAGTTCGACCCAAACTGGTTGCTTGACCGGTTATTTGAATAATTTCCAATATATAAATATTTCTGTCCATATTCGTACAAAAACGAACATTACTTATATTACTAGAACCATTTAGAAATCATGGGTCACGACCGGAATTTGATGATCTTTTCTACCGAAAACGGTATAGTTGCCCTGGATAGCCCTGTCAAGTTGAAAATACTTGAGATGTTGAGAAAAGGAGCGGCATCATTCGATGACCTTGTGGAGCAATCCGGAAAAGCAAAATCAACCATATCTGTGCACCTGGATGACCTTGAGGAACAAAATCTTATACTGGAAAAATCATCTCCCAACGATAAAAGAAAAAAATATTTTTATCTGAATTCGGTTTGCCTTGCCTATTCAGAAATGCCTATGATGACGCACTATCAAAAGAATATGGGTACCTTTGAGATATCTGCGATGAATGGTGATTCTTTAATTATGCATATTTTTCAAACAGTCAGATATGGTATGGAAGCATATGGTTTTGATCCGAAACCTATCATGAAAAGGCTGGGAAGGGATATAGGCACCAGGCTCGGAACTGAGTTCAAATCAAATAATGCATCGGGATTATTGCAGGAACTTTCTGAATTCTGGAGATTACATAAGCTGGGGAATATGAAGATAATCAACAGTAGCAGCCCTGAGGTAATGGTAACGGGATGCTACCACTGCAGTAAGATGCCCAACGTGGGAAAAACGCTCTGCTCCATGGACGAAGGGATTTTAGAGGGCATCTTTTCAAGCAGGCTTAACATTGATTATACCTTCAAAGAAACAGAATGCTTT
>JBGOYM010000113.1:0-7028 GCA_041479675.1 Candidatus Methanoperedens sp. | reverse complement strand
CTGTGTACCACAATGACCTTTTTTGCCATCTTGGTGAGGAATATCGCCTCTGTGATTGCGGAATCACCGCCGCCCACAACTACAACGGTCTTATCCTTAAAGAAAAATCCATCACAAGTGGCACAGTAGGATACGCCCCTGCCTGTAAATGCAAATTCATGCTTTGCGCCCAGTTTTTTTGGAGTAGTGCCGGAATTGATTATCACGGTCTTTGTTTCAAACTCCCCCTCACTCGTTTTAACGACCTTTGTATTCCCCCTGTCCTCTATCCCTATGACCTCTACCATGCTTTTTGTCTCAAGCCCGAACTTTCGCGCATGCTGCTCGAACTTCCCCGCAAGGTCAGCGCCTGATATCTCCTGGAACCCGGGAAAATTCTCCACGAGATCGGTCACTATGATCTGCCCGCCCACGCCCATTTTTTCAAGAAGCACTGCATTTAGCATCGCCCTTTTCGCATATATCCCGGCTGTAAGACCTGCCGGACCGCCTCCGATAATAACAACATCATATACCATGTATTTTCATCCTGTTGCGCGTAAGATTCCCTGCAAGCGTAATAACTTTTATTATGCTGTGCGATCACTGATCATATTCTTTTCATAAAAACTTTCAAGCAGTTTCTGGCATCTGGATGCTGCTTCGTCAAGTGACATCTGATATTTTATCCTGACAGCCTCGATAATCTCAGGGATGCCTGTCTTTCCATCGCACATATCAAGGATATCTTTTGCAAGATCTGATATGGTAAGGAACCTGTTATTCATATCGAACAGCCCGTGTGTCTTCTCAGGTTTTGCGCTGCTGCCCTGGTGTTCATTCATCATGACATCATGCATTATCCTTCCCCAGTTGAAGTTAAACGTCCCCACGAACACCCCATCATTTAAAACAGGATATAGCCTGGTAATTTTTTGGTCGATTGTACTTGGACTTCTTATCGATTTCTTCCGGTATGCTCTGTTCATTACTTCAACAAGGTCAGGTACACTGCCTGTGACTTTTTTATAATGAGAAATATACAAGAAGAGATGCTCTCTATCAAGGGATCTCCATAGCTGGAAATCCTTATATCTTTGCGAAAGCAGGGTGTCGAAAGTCTTTATTATAGTGCCGGTATCCTTTTTCGACATCCCTCGCTGGACTTTGCATTCATACCAGAGTGAAAGATCAAGATCATCTTCCTGTTTTATATTTGCAACGCCAAAATTTTCCGGGTTCTCATACACTTTTGAATGTTTGGTAAGCTGGAAACTTCCAAAAGACATTGAACGAACTATACTGCTGTTCGCCAGAACAAAATTCATGGTCTCTTTTGCTTCCTCAGATGTCTCGGTCGGGAACCCGAATATAAGGAAAAGATGCGTCCAGATACCCGCATCAGAGCAGTATTTGCATATATTCCTGACATTCTCTTTTTTGATCCCTTTATCCATGCATGCCAGGATGCGCTCGTTCCCGGATTCCAGCCCGAAATACAGCATTTTACATCCTGCACGAGCCATTTTCCTGCCCATCTCTTGCGAAAAAGCAGGTTCGAACCTCGAATCAGCGAGCCAGGATATATCAAGGTCGTTCTCGATAATCTTATCCGAAAGAGCGCTTATCAATCCTGGAGAAACCCCTTCATCCTGAAATGTGAAAAAGCCAGTCCCGTATTTCTTTTTAAGAACATCAAGGTCATTGTACAGCATACCCGCATCCCTTGGCCTGTATTTTCCCGAATATCCGAAGCTGTGGTCGCAGAACGTGCATCGCCCCCAGTAACATCCTCTTGACGATAGGAGGGGCAGGACAAGCCGGGGGGACAGATACAATTCAAGCGGAAAACCATCAAAATCAGGAGTAGGAAGCAAGTTGATATCTTCCCCTGCTGAGCTGATCTTATTTATCCTGATCTCCGATCCTTTTTTATATATGAGATTCGGAATATTTTCTATATCAAAGCCGTTTTCCAGGTGTTTGATGAGTCCAAGCAGGGCAGTTTCGCCTTCATGAACGATAATGCTGTCAACAATAGAGAACAGCCCATCATTATGGCTTATTTCATTAATAAGGCGGGTAAAAACACTTCCACCGATGTTGATATGTATTTTTTCATCAGCTTTTTTGATAAGATTTGCCAGAGTCAGACCGGGGATCAACTGGCTTGTATTGATTATCGAAATTCCCACAAGACCGGGGTTTTTTTCGATTATTTCCGGAACAGTTCTCTTCTCGAAGTAATCTATGAAAATATTTTCCTCCCTGTCGTTTATGGCAGCAAGCACATCCATGCTTTTGCGGCATGAATATCGCATATCATAAGAATGAAAAGTCAGATTCGTTGGATAATATGCTAAAGAGGCAAGCTTAAGTCCGAGTTCCAGTATCCTGAAGGCATCGTTCAATTCATTAAAATCATAGAATTTATCAATATCTCTAAGGATACTTTTTGCCCTGTCAACCCTGTCCACAGTGTATTTACCAGCCAGAATAGAACCACCCAGCATGGCGTACTGCTCCTTAAGACCTGCCTGCAATTCAGTTCTGGATTCAAGCTCCTGTAATTTCGCATAAGCCATCTCATAAGAGCCCTGCATACCCTTTTTACTCAGGAGATCGTCATAAAAGGATACATTCACATCCATCTGCTCCACATTGCAGTCATGGGCTTTTAAAAAGGCAGTCAGCGAAGGGAGACTCAGGTACGGCTGGGTCGGTATCCACTGCGGAGGGAATATTAACTTTGTAAGCATAAAAGCACCATAAGCTTTATGTAACCTTATAATGATTTCATGTTAAAAAGTGATTTCTATGACACATGATGATCCTAAACATATTGGCGATGAATTCGTTGAAGAAGATGAAACTACTCTTAATGAGAAAGAAAAGGAACTGGAGGGTTTGTATGACCTGGTTTTACCTCCAGGAGTGCCGCATAAACTGATCATGGAAGCTGTGGAAAAATTCAATCTTGAAGTTTCAACCAGAAAATGTGCTGTAAAAACCATTGAAGTGGATAAAGATAATCTTCTTATATTACGTGGTGAATTAGACGCAGTTAATAATGCACATGATTATATCTTTCAAAAAATGAGTGAAAAATATAATTATAAAAGAGGAAAATAAGGACATAGGGGTTTAACCCCTTTTCCTTTAAAACAGGCGCTCCTTGCCAACAGGTCTTGTGGCGCCAGTTCCACCGCAGTTCGTGCATGGAATTCCAGGCATTGAAAAACCTCTACCCTTGCACCACTGACATTTTCTGGTTGAATCAACAACGTTTACTTTACCTTTTCCACCGCAAACAACACATTTCACGTTCTGGTGCTTTCCAGTCCCGTCGCAGTACATGCATTTTACTTCACCGGGTACTTTCGCCGCTCTTTTTGCTTCTGCTTTTGCTTCTGCCATTTAAATCACATCACCATGAATTTCAATATATGATATAAATTTTTCCTTTTGATTTCCGTATCCCAAAAAAAATAAGAAAAGTAGGCATAAAGCCTACTTAAAGGTTTACTTTGCCGGGATAACGAATGCTCTCTCACCAGCGCAGCGGTCCCACTCTCTGAGTGCCGCCTTGCCGAATGCTCCTCTTGGATCTGCGAAGTCAAAGTTGACCAGTTCATCTGCGAAGCAGGTCTTGACTAACGGGTTGACGCAGAATGCATCCTTTCTTCCAGCATGGGCTGATGCAACGCATCCTGAGGTATAACCACCCTGGTGACCTACGTTCATTGCGTAGTTCGGGTAGTTTGCTCCTCTGCATTCTCCTATGCAGCCCTCATCTGAGGCGATAGAGAACACATTGGTTGCGCCGCACTGATCCTGCAGATCGTATCCGTAGAATCCCAGTCTCCCGTGTGCCTCTTTGTGGAGGTACATGGAGAGATACCATGCGGAATATGCTGCCTGTGAATGCCCGGTCGCCAGACCGACCCCTCCGGCGGTCGTGAGTGCAACAGTCGTTGCTCTCTGTGAACCTCCGAAATGGTCTTCAAGTGTGGTGGGGTACTTCTCATAGCTTTCAAGAGCGTACAGGGTGCATTCTGTGGCGATGTCCCTGACATTCTCGATGGTGGGCTTCACGCTTGCGAGCTTGCCGTATTTCTTCTCGACATAGTCTTTATTCCAGTACAGGTAATCGTCGAGGATGTCGTTGGTGTATGCAGGTGTGGCATACATGGTGAATCCTACGCCGCCTGACATGTACCCGCCAAGCCATATCTGATCATATAGCATGGACGATGCAGAAGCTACCTGTAAGACAACTTCGCATGGTTCATCTGGTTTCTTCCTCTGTGTCTGGACGATATCTGCCATGTGACCGAAGGACAATCCTCCGGGCTCATTTGGTCCCCTTGCACGGCGTGCCGGGATCATATCACCCATTTCGACAAGTCCAGCGTGCTTGGCTGTGAATGCAAGTTCGCCGACTGCCGCTTCACCGGCGCACATGTGATATGCGCTGATAAAGGTCATGCCGACCTGCATTGCCATCCAGCGGCTTGTGCCTGGTCCGTCCTCTGTCCTTGTGACTATGGTCGGGATGTGCACTGCCTGCCATGAGGTCTTGCCCATTGTTGTCTTGATCTGTTTCGCCTGGTCTGCCGGGAACTCGTTATCGATATTGATAACGAACTGCTTGTCGATCTCATCCTGCAGTGTCTCGTCGCCTGTGAATACCTTCACATAGCAGTCATCTACGAGTGCCGGGTGTGTTTCGACCATGTGTTCCTGTACGATTGCTGCGCCGGGCATTGCATGGTTCAGGACTTCGAGATAGTAGTTGATGGTCTCAGGAGTAACTTCCTTGCCTAATCTCTTCTCGAGCGTCTCGTGTGCCAGGTCAAGTCCTACTACGCATGTTCTCCTTATGTCGTCCCATAGCTGCTGCATTGCAGCATTGTTGACGAAGTGGAGATCGTCACCGTCGCATACGATATCTGTTCCAGATATTGTATATGGGGTCAACTGTCTCTGACCCATGGGAATACCTGCTAAGTGCAGTTTGGGGTCGTATGCCTGCAATCCTCTCTTCTTTGTGATTGCCGCTCCGCACTTTGCCATTTCTACCTTTCTCGGGTTCTGGGTGTATCCCAGTCTGAGGTATTTGGTTTTCTTGTCGGATATTGATTTAGCTTTTGCTGTGGTCCCGACCTTATTGGAGCCCCATTCTTTTGCATACTTTGTTTCCATTGCTTTCTTAAATCTTGGTTCTGCCATTTTGAATCACCTCACGCCTTTGGCTGGAAGCCCCATTTGGTTCTTAACTCCCAGACCTTCTGCACATGTTCAACTACTTCTTTGTCGCTTCTGAAGGAGACATTGTCCACTCTATAGAATGTGGTTCTCTTGGCTGCTTCGGACTCGCTCATAGGTTTCCCAAGGTTGACCTTTCTGTCAATTGGTACGCCTACCTGGTCCTTGTCCATTACCATTACGCCGCCCTCGAGTCTGCGCCTGTCCAGCATATCGAACATGGTGCCGTCTTCCTGAAGTCTGAGCGAGTGTCCGTGAACTGTACAGCCTCTTAGACCAGCAAGACCCCAGTCTGTCATCTCGGTCTCTGCCTGTCTCTTGGTGTATTCTTCAAGATCTCTTTCTCTCATTTCGTTTACCTGTCTGCCTGACAGTGTACCCGGGTCAACTCCTCTGAAGTTGATCGCCGCATGGTACGATCTCCAGTATGGGACTGATGGTGCATTATACATGGAGTCAGAGAACTGTGCGTATCTGACCCTGTCCCCTGCTGCTGCGCCCGGGGTTGGTTCAACGACTTCTCTTACCGGGCAGTCTGGTTCGCCCATTTCCGCAAGCGGCGGGTGGGTGGACGGATAGTCCGAACCGGGTGCTCTGTGTCCGAGAAGTGCGGTTAAGTCCTCATCTGAGATATCGCGCATTTTCTCTAAATCATCTGACATGTGTTTTCTTCTATTCTTAGCAACTGATGTGTTGCCAGGATAATACTGTGGTTTATAAGCCATATTTTTTCCTCCTTATATTTTTGAATTGGTTCCTTCTGCTGTTCTGGATAAACTCATGGATGTTCCTCCGTTCTTACCATACAGAGGTTTGTTTCCACTTTTGCATGGGGGTCAATAAGACCGAGTAACCGTTCATCTTCAAGATTGATGGTTTCATCAGTCCTGCTTTTGAACCCGTACTTACCGTAGTCGGTCAGAGTGGGTTTTCTCTTTATGAAGTACCCTCGTTTGAATTCAAACGGGAAGGGCAGCGCCCGCTCACAGGCTTTCTTTAGTTCCTCCACGGCACTTTCATCCTCCACTTCGACCAGAACCTCACCCACTATAACATGCAGTTCGAATGCGCATCCACCGACATGGATAATTCTCCTGTCTGGATGGTTCACAACCGAGCCAGTCCCGGGTCCGCATATTACCTTTCTGGGCAGATTCTTCCCACTGATAAGCATTCGTATCACGCCTTTTACCTGATCAAGCTCGTTCAAAAGCTTCTCAGCGGTATCAGGCTGCAATAACCTGTTTGGAAATATCCTGATATGTTTTGGTTTATCCGTTACCGAAGCAGTTCTTACCATTCAATTCTCCTTATACGGCCCCCGCAACTGCTTTGATTGGCTCTCTGAACTCATCAACCGAGCTGAAGACATCTCCTACTAATCCTGATGTCTTTGCCGGGCTGTATATCTGCACACCTGCGTCAAGAGCAACTGCTGCTGCTACGCATGGTACTGCGAGACCCTTTGAGTGTCTGGTAACGACGTGGTTGCCGTTGAAGACACCAGGTCCTCCGCCGCCGTAGATGGAGTGCGAGAAGAACGAGAAGCCGACTGCTGCTCCTTCTACCTTACCGAAGTCGCATCCTGGAAGTGAGGTCTCCTTTTCAATGAGGTCGTTGAAGTACAGCAATACTGCTGATACTGACTGTGGGGCTCTCATTGCACCGCAGTTCACCAAGGTTGCTACCATTGTGCCTGCTGCTGTGTACGCATTCCACTTTCCGACATCGTTGGTCTTGTAGGTGGTATAGCCAGATGCAAATTTCCTATCTGCGCTGAT
>JBGOYM010000112.1:0-7056 GCA_041479675.1 Candidatus Methanoperedens sp. | reverse complement strand
TGTTTTTAAGATTATTTCAATCTATATACATCTATCCCAATAACCGAAACGTACATCTCCTGCGCTTCCATACCAACCATATCAGATATTATTTTCAACTCTTCTTTGCACCGCTTCACTTCATCTCAAATTTCTCGAACCTCTCCTTCTTCGCCCTGCATATAGGGCACAGGTCAGGCGGCTCATCCCTCGCGCAGAGGTAACCACACACAGTACATCTGTAAACTTGCGCCATTTCTTTTCCTCCTGCTCCTTTTTGTTCCATTATCGCCGAATAACCTTTCTCATAATACTCCTGCGGTCGCCGCTCTGGTACCGGGTCATGCGATTTTTTCCCGCTAATCCAATCGTCATTAACATACAGCGTGCACAGGCAGCATCCGTACTCCACAAGGTCAACATCCCTGTAATTGCACGGGCAGATTATGTCCATGTCGTCTGCCAGGACGCCGCTTGCCATCCTGCACGGGCATGAGGGATATCCGTACCTGTGCTCGTTATCCCACAACCCCTGGAGGATGTCGTCCAGATCCTTCTGAACAGGGTTGAACTGGTATCCCTCCTCGTCCGCAATCTTCTTCATACCAGCGAACATATCGCTAATGGTTCTCATAGTATCACTCCATTGATGGCTTATTATGCAATAACCATTTCTTTTCTGAGCGCAGGCATTCCCTGCCTGACAGTTTCCCTCTCTGCAAGACGCAGATTCAATTCGTTCAGGAATTTGATGAGCCTCTTTACCACTGCATCATCCTTATTGATCTGATACAGCTTGGCATTTCCTACCTGCCGCGTCATGGTGACCATACCGAGTTCTTCTAATAATGGCAGCGCCTTCATGAGAGTTGTGTAATGGATTTCTGCCTCATCTGCGATATCGGTGAGAGTGAGGTCCATATCCTGGTATTCCCAGAGGACGTCTAATATTTTTGCTATTGCAGAGCCTGTGAAGAGTTTTTCGAGTGACATGTTAATAGAAACTGATTTTTTATAGCCCCAGCGCCTCCTTCAGCTTATCCTCATAGAATCCCACTATCACTTTTTTCCCCACAACTATCGTAGGGAACCTGAACCCTCCGCTAACTTTCATCACCTCATCGCGGATATTCTCTCTTTCCTGACCCTCCAGCAAATCAACATCCACATAATCGTACTCAATCCCGTGTTCCCTTAAAAACCGCTTTGTAGCAGCACAGTGAACACATGTGCTCAAAGTATAGAGCATAGGTTTTGTTTTCTTCGTCAAGGTCCGTGCATCTCCCTGTGCTCTTCTGTTACTGCATGTGTCTCTTCGGGCAATTCTATTTCGCATATTTCAGGCGAGCCCTTCTCCTTATAGTGCAAATTCCATTTCTTGCACACCCAGCCCTGGAGCTTCTTTACATCCTCAGGGCTCATGTGGCGAAAGCGCCCCTGCATCATCAGGTAATCCTTCACCGATTTCATCTTCCCCGGCTTATGGGTTATCCTTTTCTCTCCGTTCTCGACTTCATACAAAGTCCACATTCCGCTCTCTACAGCGCGCTTTGTGACCTCAATGGTCTTTGCAGGGTCTATCTTCCAGCCAGGGACGCATGGAGTGAACATATGTAGGAATCGAAAGCCCTTGATATCCCTTGCTTTCTCCACCTTTCTTATGAAATCCATGGGATGACCGATAGACAGCGTTGCATAATAGGGAATTTCGTGAGCCGCCACTATCTCGCCCAGGTTCTTCTTGAATGTGCGGTTCCCCTGTACCTTTGAGCCAACTGGCGTCGTTGTCGTCCATGCGCCAAAGGGCGTCCCGCCGCTTCGCTGGATGCCTGTGTTCATGTAAGCCTCGTTATCAACACATATATAGAGCACATCGTCGTTTCGCTCAGCAGCGCCTGACATGCTCTGAAGACCGATATCATAAGTTCCGCCATCGCCAGCGAATCCGACAGATATCACTTTTTTCCCTTTCTTCTCAAAAGCTGCCTGCATACCGGTCAAACATGCACCCGTGTTCTCAAATGCCGTATGGAAGAACGGCACCTTCCATGCCCCGTAGGGATAGGTACTGCCAAACACAACAGCGCAACTGGCAGGGACATACACTGAAGTATCCTTTCCGAGTATTTTTATGGTGTTCCGTATTGACACAGCAACACCGCAGCCAGGACATGCCGTATGTCCGCATACGAACAGGTCTTCATCAGGCAGGTCCTTTATCCTCATACTGTTTCACCCCGTGTGTTATGCCAGTTTACAGTTTTCACTTTTTCACCTTTTGCCGCCTGAAGCGTCAATTCGAACATTTTTTTTATCTGAATCTCGGTCACGTCCCTTCCGCCAAGTCCCGCAAGATGATTTATTATAGGGATACTAAGACCATATAGCGCCGAGCGCGTTTCATTGAACGCCTGTCCCCCGCCGATATAGGAAAGGGAACGGTCCACAACACCAACTGCCGCAGTATCTTTCAATGCATTCTTCAATTCCTCTGACGGGAACGGCCTGAAGAAGCGAAGTTTGATAAGTCCCACTTTTTTCCCTTCCTGCCGCAATTCATCAACTATCTGCCTCGAGGTGCTCGTGACAGTGCCCATAGTGACAAGTGCAGCTTCTGCATCATCCATCTGATATGTATCGATGAGCCCTCCGTAATCCCTGCCAAACCGCGTAGCAAACTCGTCGTTAACTTCCTGTATCACTTTTTTTGCAGATTCCACGGCGTCAGCTGTCTGCCTTCGCAGTTCCATAATATACTCTGCCGGCATGAACGTACCTATCATTGCAGGTCTTGCCGGGTCAAGTATAACTTCTGGGTCATACGGCGGCAGGAACGAATCCACATCCTGTTGTTCAGGTATCTCGACCGGTTCGACAGTATGCGTGAGAACAAAGCCGTCAAGACAGGGCATTACTGGAAGCAGCACACGCTTATCCTCGGCTATCCTGTATGCCTGAATGATCATGTCCAGTGCCTCCTGGTTGTCCTCTACATATACCTGGAGCCAACCTGAGTCACGCACACCCATCGAATCATTGTACTCGCACCATATTCCTGGAGGACCGCCCAGGGTTCGGTTCGCGTTAGCCATGACCACTGGAAGACGCAGGGGCGCAGTCGCATATACCATTTCATGCATGAACGCAAGACCCTGTGATGAAGTTGCTGTGAAAACCCTCGCTCCTGCGGCTTCTGCTGCTGCCGCTGCGCTCATAACGCTGTGTTCTGATTCCATCGTGAGGAATTTTGCGTCCATCTCCCCGTCGTTCACGAAATCGGCGATATGTTCGATTATAAGTGTCTGCGGGGTGATGGGGAACGCAGGGACTACTTCGACGCGTGATAGTTTGGCGCCTATTGCTACTGCGTGGTCGCCTGTAATTACCTTCTTCATGTTTTTCCCCTCACCATTTTTATGGCGTCCACAGGGCATTCATTGGCGCAGATGCCGCAGCCCTTGCAGTAATCGTAATTTGTCATGAGGTCGCCCCTATCTGAAATGCGGACTATTGTCCCTTCTGGGCAGTAGAACCAGCACAGAAGGCACATTGTGCATTTTTCCTTATCGCGTACCGGGCGAAATGTCGCCCACCCAAAGACCTTGTTCTCAACAAAACTTCCTGGGCCTATCAGCCCGGCCTCAGTTCTACCTTCCACGAGCACGCCGCCTGCGGGAAGTTCCTGGTACGAAGGAAGCCACTGTTTCTTTGTCTCAAGCTTTTTTATCCCTTTGCTTTTTCCGACAACTGTTCTCTCATAAGCAGTTCTTGCAGCAAGGGCATTTCGTTCCCCGACTTTTATCCCCAGTTTTTCGCCGAACCTTCGCTTGATCGCTTCTTCCAGGGATCCGATCTTTACGACCCCGGTAGCTTTTGCAAGCGCCCCCAGTATAGCCGTGTTGGTTATCGGAGCTTTCAGTATCTCAAGTGCCACTGATGTAGCGTCTACGGCTCCCGTCGTTATTTCTTTTCCCAGGTCTATATCATCCGGTTTTTCCCTTGAATTAATAATGACCAGACCATCAGGTTTCAAACCTGCGACAACATCTATGGTATCCAGAAGCGAATCGTCCAGCACAACAACACAATCCGGAGAATAGACCTGCGTCTTGCTGTATATTTTCTTATGGTCAATCCTTGCAAAGGCAAGAACTGGCGCCCCTCTCCTTTCTGCTCCAAAAAAGGGAAACGCTACGGCATAGTTTCCCTCGATCACTGCAGCCTCTGCAATGGTCTGGGCTGCCATGACAGCTCCCTGCCCACCCCTTCCATGAAACCGCAGTTCGAACATGCTCTGTCTATTCACTCTCCGTTTGATCTTCACCAAGCATGAGACCTTCACTTATCAAAAGGTCGCTTCTGACTGCATGGGTTTCTTCGACATACTCACCCAGAACCTTACGGATCTCTTTTACGAGGTCGTTCAGTACATTCCGTGAGCAGGTCTCTCCTCTTGTTATTCCGCTTACGATCGCCACAACGGTGCCTTCTGTTTCAGGGACTTTTGTTTTTACGTATTTTGTCTTTATCCCGGCCTTTGCAAAATCCTCAAAATCTATAGGGTACTCACATGCAATTACAGCGGGAATGTTGACGTATTTAAGTATTCTCTTTGTTTTCAAAACGATATGAGAATTAATGTTACCCATGTGCATCAGCACAAGCTTGTGGCGGGCAATCTGTTCGATCTCTTTTGCAGTGATGCCGAACTTCGGTCCATAGCCTTTTGCGGTTAATGATGAGCCAAGTTCATCCATTGGAATACCGGCTCCTGCTTCAAGCACAAGAACGCTCACCTGTATCCCTTCTCTTCTTAGCCCGTAGGTTATCTCGCATACAGGTTTTGTGATGTGCCGCCTCCCTGGAGTCATCGCTATCGCAACAACATCCGGCCTGGCGGCTTCTGAGATCGTCCCGCGCTGGGCTATGCCTCCACCTCGGCCAAGTCCCATTGCTTCCCTGCAGTCAACTAACTGTGTATCTCTTCCGAACATGTTTATTTTGTATACCTTTCATAGATAATAAATGGTTGGTTTTAATCCACAAAGAAGTATGAACCTGACTTAGTCAATCTTTTTACACGACCAAAATATTTATATTAAATATCAGATTATCACATTACACAGTTAGGAGGTTAATAACATGAAAAGATCAATAAAAATAACTGCATTTCTTCTTGCAGTTGTAATACTGGCTGTGCCAGTTCTCGGACAGATGAGCGGTGGAATGATGAGCGGCGATATGATGCGCGGGAAAGCAAAAGATATGATGACCCGCGGCAGCGAGATGCGCAGCGCCCAGGGCATGATGGGGATGGGATTTATGCATAGCGAAGACAGCAATTATGGCAACTTCGTGACTTTTTCTGGGGATAAATCCACAGGCGCGGTGATGAATTACGGTATCCTTGGCATCACTGTTTTTGATTCCATAAAAGTTGCAGGTCTCGATTTCAAAGACTCAAAAACAATGGGGGCGCTGACAAGAATTTCAGATAAAAATGATTCTGTTGTGATAGAATTGCATGATAATCCTGCTGCTGTGATAAACATCAGGACAAAAGCGGCTGCCACGATCACCTTTGAGCTTGCCGACGGCGTAAAAGCTTCGAAAGAGAATAATAATATCGTAAAAATAGAAGGTGGAAACCTGACAGCATTTATTGTTTCAACAAATACGACATCAATAAATTTTGTTGATGGAAACGTCAGCATCGAATCCAGCAGGGGAAATGCAGTTTTCAGGGCTGTGCCAGTGAACATGCCGATGGACGGTATGCATCAGAAATTCATGGGAGAGATGATGAAGAACAGGGCAGGCGCTGAGGTATCTATCGGTCTATCAGATAAATATTCTATTGTCAATTATTCTGAGAATATGAACCTCATGGTAAGATCAATGGAAAGGAACCGCATACGAATGACAATAAATTCCACCGACCATTCAGGCAAATTCATTATGATGAACCTGGATAACAGTTCCATGATGTGGTCACAGGGGCAGAAAATACGCCTTTATCTTGACAATATGTCTATGAGGCAGGTCATGACCGCTGAAGAATTGTATGATGCTAATGAGTCCTGCTTCTGGCTTACAATGTCAGGCGATAACCGCATGCAGGCGATGATGTATATAGCGAACTTCTCTGAACGCGTAGTGGATGTGGTGGTTGAAGATGAATCTACACCGGCTCCAACCTCTACCGAAACTCCTGGAAAGACTCCAGTTCCTACGCCCGCAACGCCAGGGTTTGAGATCGCAATTGGACTGTTGGGCGCAGGTCTTGCATATAGGCTTGGAAGAAAAGGCTGAAAAGCCTTCCTTTTTTTTTCTTTTATTCATCCCATCTTTATCTCTTCAGGAGTTTTTACCGGAATATCAGTCCGTCCCTCAAAATGTTTCACATTCCATGTCACAAATTTAGAGCAGTTGTGCTCTTCTGCCACATCCAGTATAAGCGCATCCATGAAATTCATCTTCATGCTGATCTTAAGGAAGCTATTATCGAAACGGTGCTCCAAAAAAGCATCGGCAGATTCGTAAGCCGTTGATGGGAACAGTATCTTTATCCTGTAAACTTCAGAAAATCCTTTAAGCATCTTCTTTAATTCCGTGGCGCTTACATTGAATGATACAATGCCAAGTAGTTCAAATAGATTATATATCGAAGTGCACTTACCATTAATATCGCTGCCAAGGAGCTCTTTTGTAACTGCATACCTTTCGTCATTTCTGAACAGTTTTTCAATCACAAAAATATCCGTGTCGATGAAGATCATTGCCTTCCCCTCAGTTTTGCCATTACGCTATCTGCATCTTTTCCAAAGCGTTCTTTCCATTCCTTCCCGTGCCTGACCTTATCCCAGATAACCTCAAATTCTTTCTCTGAATAACCGCGCTTTGAGGATCTTCCTTTAAGTTCATCTCTTATGAACATGGCAACATCGCTCTGTGATTCCCTGAAGCCTACGAAATGACGCACTGCATCGATTATGGCTTCACTTTTGTTCTTATAAAACCCCTTCTTGACCAGGTCGTTGATGTTTTTCAGTAATAAAGATGGCATTCGTATTTGTA
>JBGOYM010000111.1:0-7088 GCA_041479675.1 Candidatus Methanoperedens sp. | reverse complement strand
GTGCTGATAGTTCTGGAAAACGAGGTCGAAAAAATAGTTGGTATTTTAAATCTTACCGAAATACAAAAGAAGATACTTGCACTAATGGGTGAGGATTATAAAAAAATGTATTTATGTTAAGAGGGATGTGCGAAATGTGGGATATCTCTTTTCGCGAATGCTTTTTCTCATCCCCCCACCACCTCCCAGTACCCGCCCCTGTCAGCGCCGATGCGCCGGACTTCCCAATCTTCAGGCATCCTTCCAATCTCGGTCTCTTTGAATTTAGTTTGCTGATTCATTTCAATCTTTTCAGGCTTGTTTCTTTTGTCAATAACGTCATCTGCTCAATCGCAATGCTATTTAATTTCTCTAATCGTTTCGACTTGTCCATTCCTTCTTTAATAAAAAGTGCATTTATATTTTCAAGATTCGATAAGCAGACAAGTTGAGAAACATCTGCGTAATCACGCATATTACCGTCAAGTGCAGGATTGTTGTTTCTCCATTCTTTTGCAGTCATCCCAAATAAAGCAAGATTAAGAATATCCGCTTCAGTAGCATATATTAAATTCTCTCCATTTCGAGAGATTTTATCCGGTACAAGATGTTTTTTTATTGCATCAGTGTGGATTTTATAATTTATCTTTGCAAGATTCCTTTTGATATCCCATCCTAATTGCAGTCTTTCATTTTCATCTTCCTTTAATCTCTGAAATTCTTTTATTAAGTATAGCTTAAATTCTGCAGAAACCCATGATGCAAATTCAAATGCGATATCTTTATGAGCAAAGGTGCCGCCATATTTGCCTGAATTTGATATAATTCCTTGTGCATTAGTTGCTTCAATCCATTTTTGAGGAGACAACACAAAAGAGTTATTTCCTGCCTGATTTCTAAACTGGTCGAATTCGACCACTTTAAAATCTGGATTATTTATCCTCTCCCATAAACCTAAAAATTCTATCGTATCTTTCGATCTTGTCCAGTTTTTTATTACATCTGCAGGATGTTCGGGATTCTTGTATCTTGCAATATCTGTCAGAGAAATATAATCTTCCTTCTTTTGTGAAGATAATGCAATTTCTGTTCCGAGTACTTTTATTTTTTTGCTCATCGTTAATGCCCTTCAGGAATCATTCCTGTTTCAGTCTCTTTAAACTTACTCTCCCTCATCCCCCCGCCACCTCCCAGTACCCGCCCCTGTCAGCGCCGATGCGCCGGAGCAGACCTTTATCTTTAAGCTCTTTAATATTCCACTCGATACCTTTTACAGATAATTCTGTTTTATCAGCTAATTCTTTAGTAGTTATTTTTGGATTTTCTTTAATCAGTTTAATTATTTTCTCCCCAGTTTTCTCCCTAACATTCTCCCTGGTTTTTAGGGAGGGAACCAGGGGGGTTATCTGGGGGGTAGTTTCAGTGTCCTTTTCTATTTCCTTTCTTTTAAATACAACAACAAAATGAGTTCCGACTTCCTTAAATTCCGTATCAGGCTCTTTTGAAAGTATTAAGCTAATTCCTCGCCCCCATTTCTCAATAATATGAACCTCATGGAACAATTCGGCAATTAACTCGTTCCTTCTTTCTGAAGCCATTTCTCTTTTGATTTGATCTATTGTAAGACCCCCCTAAAGCAAACCCGGACTTCTGACTTCCACACGATCCTTAAAAACAGCAATATTTACTGAATCGTATTCGTAATAATCCCTGTGGCAGAAGGCATTTATTATTGCCTCCCTGAAAGCCTCTTTATCGATCTCAGGTACATCCACCCTTCGCAAGCCCTCCAACCTCATCCCGATATGGATATTTTTTAAGATATTCTTAATATTCCTCAAGCTATTGTTTTTCAGTTTATAGAATACTTCTCTGGCTTCATTCTGTGAGAAATTTGAAGCAGTCATCTTATACATTAAACCCCAGACCTGCAAGGTTCTTTCTTATTTCCCCTTCTAATCCACTCGATTTCTCAAACTGCCCCGCCAGTTCCACTGTCAGCCTCAGCATCTTATCCTCAAACGGTTCGCCGTCCTCCTCGACCTCCTCTGCGCCCACATACCGCCCAGGGGTCAGGATATGTCCGTGCTTCCTGATCTCATCCAGCTTAACTGCCATGCAGAAACCGGGCACGTCTTCATATTTTCCACCTTCCCCGCGCCAGGCATGATATGTGGAGGCGATTTTCTGGACTTCATCATCGGTAAGTTCCCTGTGCCTCCTGTCCACCAGAACACCCATCTTCCGGGCATCAATAAAAAGGACTTCACCGCGTCTGTCCCTGAACTTATGGTTTTTCTTATCCCGCGCAACAAACCAGAGGCAGGCTGGAATCATGGTGTTGTAGAACAATTGCGAAGGCAGCGCCACCATGCAGTCAACAAGGTCAGCCTCGATAATGTTCTTTCTTATATCCCCTTCACCCGAAGTATTGGAAGACATAGAGCCGTTAGCCAGCACGAATCCCGCAATACCTGTTGGCGATAGATGATGAATGAAATGCTGCACCCATGCAAAGTTCGCATTGCCTGTTGGCGGAACTCCAAATTTCCATCTGATATCTCCCTTAAGAAGTTCGCCTTTCCAGTCACTGTCATTAAAAGGCGGATTGGCAATAACAAAATCCGCTTTCAGCTCCTTATGGGCGTCATTCAGGAAACTCCCTTCGTTGTTCCACTGGACATTCGCATCAATGCCCCTAATAGCAAGGTTCATCTTGCACAGGCGCCAGGTGGTCTGGTTGGATTCCTGCCCATAAACAGCGATATCCCCAATTCTTCCTTCATGAGCTTTTACGAATTTCTCACTCTGAACGAACATCCCACCCGAACCGCAGCATGGATCATAGATACGACCTTTGTACGGTTCAAGCATCTCAACCAGAGTTTTGACTATTGATCTTGGTGTATAGAATTGCCCGCCCTTCTTGCCTTCTGCATCTGCGAACTGCCCTAAAAAGTATTCATAGACTCGCCCCAGGATGTCTTTGGATCTGCTTTCATAATCCCCAAGACCAATAGTGCCAATAAGGTCTATCAGCTCCCCCAGCCTTTGCTTATCAAGAGCAGGCCGCGCATAATTCATGGAAGAAAGAACACCTTTCAGGGAAGGATTGTCTCTTTCGACTGCATCCATCGCTTCATCGATAATTTTACCGATAGTTGGCTGCTTTGCATTATTTCTAAGATGCTCCCATCGCGCTTCTTTTGGAACCCAGAAAACATTCTCTGCCCTGTATTCATCCGGGTCTTCAGGATCTGCGCCCAGAACAGATTCCCTGATCAAAAACTGGTTTTTCTCCTCGAAAGCATCGGAGATATATTTGAGGAATATCAATCCAAGAACGACATGCTTGTATTCGGCAGCATCCATGTTATTTCTGAGTTTATCTGCCGCCTGCCAGAGTTTTTCTTCAAAACCCAGATTTGCTCCGTTGCCGTTAGGTTTGTTTTTTGCCATCTCACACCATACCCTTTTGTTTCTAATTCTCCATCGGTGTATAATCCAAAAATCACATTGGAATAAACTTTTTCTTTATATATATTCTTCATATATCTAAAGTTTATTGAAAAAAAAACCCATCCCTTCAATGTGTACGAGTTCCATGCCCTTGATAATGTCCTGAAGGCATTATATATGCCCTGACCGCTATAATTTATATAAATGCCAGACAACAGGATAACCATCCATGTGGACATGGACTATTTCTTTGCCCAGTGCGAGGAAAGAGAACACCCTGAGCTGAAAGGCAAGCCTGTGGTAATATGCGTATATTCAGGACGCGGTGGGGACAACAGCGCAAAAAAGCTCAATTCTGTTAAGAAACTTCAAATATCAGGATACCCAATAATCGAATATGAGCATATTCCAGTATCAAGGCTCAAATGCGAACACAGTCACAGGAATAAGCAGTGATCTTATGCTGATTGCAGATATTTTGGGGGAAAAAGAAATCCATGAAGGATAGCTCCTCTCGACCCTTTGTCTTCATAAACGCAGCCATGAGCGCGGATGGAAAGATCGCCACAATTGAGCGAAAGCAGACAAGGATATCAGGCAGCCTGGATTTTGACCGCATGGATGAACTGCGGGCTTCTTCTGATGCGATTATGGTAGGGATAGGCACTGTTCTTTCCGATAATCCCAGTCTCACCGTAAAATCAGCGGCGCGAAGAGAAAAACGGCGCGCTCTGGGATTGGATGAGAATCCGGCGCGTATCGTTGTGGACAGTTCGGCGCGTACTCCTCTTGAGGCTGATATTTTCAAAAAAGGCGCAGGCAGAAAGATCATCGCGGTATCCGAGAGCGCGCCGAAGGAGAAAGTTAAAGAGCTTTCAAAGGCAGCTGAGATCATCGTGGCTGGTGAAAAAACCATTGACCTTGAAAAGCTCCTGGTCGAACTGAAATCCCTAGGGATCAGCCGGATGATGGTGGAAGGCGGTGCGACATTGAACTGGGGGCTTATCTCGGCAGGTCTTGTGGATGAAATATATACTTTTATAGGGAATATTATTATCGGAGGAAGGACTGCGCCGACGCTAGTGGATGGAGGGGGATTTGTGGGAGGGTTTTGCAGGATGGAGCTGCTATCGTGTGAGAAGATGGAGAATGGTGTACTTATTAGATGGAAGATCCAATGAAATCTAACAATCCCTATATACTATTATCCAGATAAAGTAGATAATAAATGCCAGACAAGAACCATAAATATTTTGCAGCCCACGCAGAAATTACAAAAGTAGCACAGCTCTCCATATATTCCAATACTATCCTTCTTATAATGAAGCTCGCAGTGGGCTTCATGTTGGGCTCGATATCGGTGCTCTCTGAAGCTCTTCATTCAGGCATCGACCTTCTCGCTGCGGTAATAGCCAATTACTCAGTTCGCAAAGCAGGAAAACCTGCTGATGATATCCACAAGTTCGGGCACGGCAAATTCGAGAACTTATCAGGTACAATAGAAGCTTTATTAATAACTGTAGCTGCTATTATCATCCTTTATGAAGCCGGAAGAAAGATATTTTTCGGGAATGAAGTAGAATTGAACAGCGAATTGATAGGTGTTGGCATTGTCATCATGGGGATCTCAGCACTCGTGAATTTTTATGTTTCAAGAAAGATCATGAAAGTCGCAAAACATGCTGAGTCCATAGCGCTTGAAGCTGACGCGTATCATCTCACAACAGATGTATATACTTCGATCGGAGTTTTTATCGGTCTGGTCCTTATTCATTTCACAGGAAATCCGATATTTGATCCAGTGCTTGCAATAATCGTGGCACTTATGATCCTTAAAGCATCCTATGACCTGACAAAGAGGTCTATTTCCGGGATCATGGATGTAAAGCTTTCTGATGATGAAGAAGAACTCATAAAATCCATCATTGATGAACACTATTCTGATTATGCAGAATTCCATAATCTGCGCTCAAGGATGTCCGGGGCTGAGAGATTCGTTGATCTTCACCTTGTGGTGCCAAAAAACCAGCCTGTCATTGAGGCTCATGATTTCTGCGACCATCTGGAAAAGGACATTAAGGAGAAGATCCCCAATCTTTCAATTCTTATACACATAGAACCATGTGAGGCTGATTGCGAAATATGCAGGAAGCTTGGTGTATGCAAGCTTCCAAACAATTCAAGTGATTAGAACATTCTTGATATGGAAGAGAATCTTAATAAGAACCTGAAGCTTGCAATAATCCTTACTTCGCTCATATTTCTTATGGAATTGATCGGAGGAGTGTTGTCCAACAGCCTTGCCCTGCTCTCGGATTCAGCCCATGTTTTCATGGATGTGGTTGCGCTTTTGCTTTCCTATGGGGCTTTAAAAATATCAGAGCGTCCCTCAAATAGCAGCATGACATTTGGCTATCACAGGTTTGAGATTTTTGCCGCGTTAATAAACGGATTAACGATTATCTTGATAGCAATTTTTATCTTTTATGAAGCATACTGGCGAATACTTGACCCTCCTTCTGTGAAAGGAACAGAAGTGCTTGTCATAGCAACTATAGGTCTTATCGTCAATACCTGGGTAGCTTTAAAACTGCATGGTCATTCTGACCTGAATATAAAAAGCGCCTATCTTCATGTTATCGGAGATGCCCTTGCATCTGTTGCTGTTATTGCCGGGGCGGTTATCATTTTGCTTACCGGTAACAACATCATAGATCCGGTGCTTGGTATACTTATCGCGGCTATGCTTCTTTATGGCGCTATCAGGCTCGTCCTTGGTTCTATGAGAGTGCTTCTTGAATTCGCGCCAAAACATATTGATGCGGACAGGCTTTCAAAGGAGATCATGGTATTTAATGGTATAAAAGGAGTTCACGACATACATATCTGGAGCATTTGCTCGAATATCCATGCAATGAGCGCCCATATTCTGGTTGACAGGATACACGTTCACCAGACAGAGACATTTATCAGTGGCATCAGCAAAATGGTGAGGGATAAGTTCAATATCATGCATACCACTCTGCAATTCGAGTGCGCCGAATGCGCGCCCGTGGAGATAGGACATAAGAGCCATCATCAGGAGGAACATTGAGTTCTATATTATTTGAAACTTCTAGTGAAGATAAGCTGACTGTCCAGGAATATGTTCGCTTTGTTGAAATAAAAGAACAGATCGAAAAGCTTCTTGAGAACACGAAAATAAAGCAGGCTCTTGGCGAGCATGAAAAAAACATCAGAGGTCTCACCATTGACATGACCATCAAATATACTATCGAAAAGTGATCATAACCTTTTTTCTATATCCCTGTCTTAAACCTCAATATCGCGCCAATCCCGCCAAAAGCTGACATGAGCTGGTTCCCCTCTTCGAAATCGTTCGAGATAAAAGCGATGTTAGTGCTCATCTGGTCGGCGATAGTTGAAAGTTCTTCCACAATATCCACAGATTCCACTACTTTCATTCCTGACCCGCATTTTGAACAGTTCCCTGGCTGGTACTCCTCTCCAGCCTTCTTCATAATTGTCTTCTTTTCCTCATTACTGCAGTTGCCGCATTTTATGGTGAGTCTGACCTTTCTGAGTTCATCAGATAACAGCAGAGTATCCACAGTGCCCATTTCGAGGTTTTTCCTGACCTGTTCTTCACC
>JBGOYM010000110.1:0-7136 GCA_041479675.1 Candidatus Methanoperedens sp. | reverse complement strand
TTTCCATCAAAATAGAATAAAATTTTGTGATAATTCACTATAAATCAAAAAGTTGTTGGATTTGTTACCAGGTTATAGACCATGTTTTGATAGATTTTCTGCAAAAAAGTCAAAAATCACTGGATTTTTGGATTGTGCCGACAGAAGAAAAAGAACATGAAGAAAATGAAAAGAAAAAACAGAAGAAAGGTAAACAGCCGGATGATCTATTCACAATCATAACCTTCGTCGATTCATATAATTTTAAAAATAATAGAGCCTATTCAGGAGAAGGAATATCTCTCCACTTAATCGTCACAAGAAAGGATCTGGAAAAATTCGCAAACGAACTGGAAATAGAATATAGGAATTTAAGGAGTTGAACTCAAAATGGCAAACGAATCCTCAACCATCGTGCAGCGCCTCTGGAATTACTGCAATGTGCTCCGCGATGATGGAGTCAGTTATGGCGATTATGTGGAACAGTTGACCTATCTCTTGTTTTTGAAAATGGCTGACGAGCAGACAAAGTCTCCCTTTAATAAACCTTCAACGATCCCATCAGGTCTTGACTGGCAGAGCCTCCTTTCAAAAGACGGCGACGCGCTTGAGGTCCATTACCGCCACATCCTTGAGACATTAGGCAAGGGGAAGGGAATGCTCGGCGTCATATTCAGGAAATCCCAGAACATATAAAAAGCGGCGCATGGCAGTATTTCACTCCGAGACCTCTTATCAAAGCCATGGTCGATGTCATAAAACCCCAACCGGGCGCGACTATCTGCGACCCTGCCTGTGGAACCGGAGGTTTCATTCTGGCAGCGCATGATCATATATCGAAGCATTTTTCACTGGACATAGAGCAGAAGACGTCACTCAGGTTCAAGACCTTCAAAGGCTGGGAGATCGTGGATAATGCAGCGCGCCTGTGTGTCATGAACCTGTATCTGCATGGGATCGGAGGAGAGGAAAGCCCCATTATTGTTGCCGATGCCCTTGCATCTGACCCTGGTGAGCGATTTGATGTAGTGCTCACCAATCCGCCTTTTGGCAAGAAAAGCAGCTATACCATAGTCAATGGAGAAGGCAAGGCTGATAAAGATTCCCAGACTTACGAGCGGCAGGATTTCTGGGCGACCACATCAAACAAGCAGCTGAATTTCCTCCAGCATGTGAAGACCCTTTTGAAGATAAATGGAAAAGCAGCAATCGTTGTGCCTGATAACGTGCTTTTTGAAGGCGGCGCCGGGGAGACTGTAAGGAGAAAGCTGCTGCAGGAGTGCGATGTTCATACGCTTTTGAGGCTTCCAACCGGGGTATTTTATGCTCAGGGAGTGAAGGCAAACATCCTTTTCTTTGACAGGAAACCTGCAAGTGAAAAACCGTGGACTGAAAAACTCTGGATTTATGATTTGAGGACGAATCAGCACTTCACGCTCAAGACAAACACTCTGAAGTTTGATGACCTTGGGGACTTCATAAAATGCTATAATCCGGAGAATCGGCACGAGAGAAAAGAAACGGAACAATTCAGGGCTTTTACCTATAATGAACTTATGCAGCGCGACAAGGTTAGCCTTGATATATTCTGGCTGAAGGATGAAAGCCTTGAGGATTCAGAAAATCTGCCGGATCCTGCTGTGATTGCGAGGGATATTGCTGAGAACCTTGAAACGGCGCTGGAACAGTTTGGTGGGATTCAGGAGGATCTGGAGAAACAAGTCATACCCCATACGATGCACGATGTCTGATGATAACGTTTCTGTCGATACGGATTTTCCCACCATCCCCAATAAACACCTGACATACCCTTATTTTTCCCCCAATATCCCCCAAAGAACACCCCCATCACCAAAATTAATAACTTCAGCCGTTATTCATACCCCCAAATGCTCCACGTCATCATCCACCCCCAGAAATCAAAGCTCCTCGTCCTCCCCATCAAAGACAAAGGAAATGTGCCCTCATTCCACGGCACCCTGATACTGAAGCATACCCCGAAAGGCTCTCGCGTCGGCAAATTCAGGATACGACAGGGCGACAAAGAAGACTTCAGGGCGCCTGAGGAACTCATCGAACTCCTGCGCCTTGCTGATAAGATACTTATCGCAGAGGGGAATGAGGAGTCAGAAGCCGGGTTCAAGGAACTCCTTGCAGCGTATCAACTGGATTATGGATACACGAACCCATGCCGACTGTGCCTTTCTGCGGGGAGGTTCACCCTGCTCAACAGCAATTCCATCCGCTTCCATAATGAGCAGATCTGCCAGGAGTGTGCAACAAAGGAACTGCTGCGGGAAGCAAAATCGCTCAAGATTGGAAAGCACGGTCAGGAACGCCTTGTGAAGATACTGCTCACAACAGGGAACCTTGATAAGGTGCTTGCGATGCTCAGTCCCGATAAACTTGACTCGGGGCTGACAAGATACGATACAATAGAAGCAGGGAAAGTTGAAAGCTCTGTCAGAGTAAAAGACCTGCCCCTTCATCCTGAACTCAAAAAGATCCTCCTCACCAGACTTTCCGAACTCCTGCCAGTACAGGCGCTCTCTGTGAAGGCGGGACTGCTTGAGGGTAAGAACCAGCTTATCGTTTCCGCGACAGCTACAGGAAAAACACTGGTCGGAGAGCTTGCTGGCATCCAGAACATCCTGGACGGAAGAGGAAAGATGTTATATCTTGTCCCTCTTGTAGCACTGGCAAACCAGAAGTACGGGGATTTCACGAAGCGGTATTCATCCCTTGCAGCCGCGTCGCTGCGCGTGGGAACAAGCCGCATCATAAAAGATGCAAGAGGCATCCGCACCTCTCTTTCTTCAGATATCATCGTAGGCACATACGAAGGAGTTGACTTTATTATCAGATCAGGTAACAAATCCGCGCTTGGGAATGTGGGCACAGTTGTAATAGACGAAGTGCACATGCTTGAGGATAAAGAACGCGGGCACAGGCTGGACGGGCTTATCGCGCGCCTTAAGTTCATAGCCCCCAATGCGCAGTTCATATACCTCTCAGCCACTGTGGGAAAACCACTTTGGCTTGCGGAAAAACTTGGTGCAACGCTCATCGAGTTCGAAGAAAGACCCGTTCCCATCGAGCGCCATCTCATCTTCGCGCCAGAATACGAGAAGAAGCGGCTGATAGAAAAGCTTGCTCGCCAGGAATATGATAAGAAGTCCTCCAAAGGCTTCAGGGGGCAGACCATCGTTTTTACTAACTCGCGCCGCAACTGTGAGGTGCTTGCAAAGGGGCTTTTGATAAAAGCCATGCCCTACCATGCGGGACTTTCGTATCATGAGAGAAAGAAAGTGGAAGAGAGATTCGCACAAGGAGAACTGCCCGTTGTTGTGACGACCGCGGCGCTTGCTGCAGGCGTGGACTTCCCTGCCTCACAGGTGATATTCGAATCCCTTGCCATGGGCATCGAATGGCTCACCGTGCGGGAGTTCCAGCAGATGCTGGGGCGCGCGGGAAGACCAGATTATCATGATGTTGGTAAAGTCGTGCTGCTTGCTGACCCTGAGAAGAGGTTCGGGAAAGGTGATACCGAGGATGAGATCGCTTTCAGGCTGCTGCGCGGGGAACTTGAGCACTTCGGAGTGGACTACGGGGATGATGAACTGCTTGAAGAGACGCTCTCCAACATCATTGTCGTCCGCACGCTGGATGAAATAAAAATGCTGAATGAATTGCTTCTTGGTGAAGGTGACCTCGGGCACCTGCTCGGTAAACTCAGGGAATACGGGTTTGTTGAAAAGAATAATGTTGGTTACTCACCCAAAGCGCTCGGACGCATCGTTGCATCGCATTTCCTGAGCGTTGAGCAGACCTTTCTTATAAAAAGCGCAGTCCTTGAAGAGCACGAGCCGATAGACATTGTTACTGAGCTGGGTACTCTTGAAGCGGTATTTTTCAGGTATGCCTCGCAATTATCTGACGCATTGGGGACAGATCTTCCCACAAGGGTCTTTGGCGCGGGACTTGATATCGTATTCTCAGCAGACGGGATGTCAAAGCTCAAAGAGAACGTGAAACGGACAATGCTTGACTTTGCCCGCGAGTTCATGGCATGCAGATGCAAAGACTCACCGTACTGCGGATGTGCACAAAAGAAGTTCTCGTCGCGTGTCATTGAGCTTTGTGCCGAAGGTTTGTCACCTGAAAAAATTATTGCAGAGCTTACGAATAAGTACGGCGTATATGCTTATGGCGGGGATGTGCTCAACTACCTTGACCAGGCTGCAAGGGATCTTGAGGCAGTGGATATGATCGCGGGGATTTATGGGAAGAAGGAATTGAGCGGGAAAGCAAGACTCTTGCGAGAAAAGATGGAAGGTTGAACAGATTTAACTTGACTTTGTCACATTTCAGCATAATTCACTCATATAAATTTCAATTATATGCGCCCCGAACCCAATCCCTGCGAACAGGAAAGAAAGAATAAATAATAAGGGATCATACATGATGCAGCAAATAGAGAATATGGTGTGATTTCAATATTTTCTTAATCAAGATTCAAGGAAAAGCTATGACAGAACCTTACTTTCACTTAAAAGGCACTTTCAAAACAAGCGCCGACGCCGCAGCCGCCCGGGCGGACATCGAAAAGTTCGTTGAAGATGCAAAAACCACCATCCTGCAAAAGGGCGTCCCTTCGGGCAAGGGTGCAAAGATCATCGGATGGGATATTAATGATAGCGGCGTATTCTTCGATATTGAATCGGACAGGTATCTGCGAGCCCACGATGCCTTTATTCGATTGCGAAAACCACTGGCAGGAGTCCTTGGCAAGAAATTCAGGATAGGAGTAAGGGGGGCGGAAGTTGAGGAATTCATAGTTTCCATGCCTGCCAAAGAGACCTTGAAATCCAAAAAAATACCGCATGTAAAATCGCTTGAGTTCGAGAACAGCATGATAACATTATCGCTTGATGTGGGTGAGGCTGAACTTGAAAATAAGGTGCCTGACAGGATAATCTCACTCATCGAGGACAAGATCGCAGCGCAAAGCTTCGGAGGAAAAGCTGAACACTGGAACCTGCTATGGGAAAGCCCGAAGATGGAAATGAAGTTTAAAGGCGACCCGACGGTCGAGGCAGAAAAGCGCGGATGGATAAAGCGGTCTGTAGGGCGGGGTCAGTGGATCCACGGTCCCCAGATGGCACGCATCTTCAGGACGTTCGAGCAGATAGTCCTGGAAGAGGTGATCAAACCCCTGGGCTATATAGAAATGATATTCCCAAAACTTGACCCCTGGGATGTTTTAAAGCACTCAGGTCATGCAAAGGGCGTTTATCCAGAGATATACTACGTCTGCGCCCCGAAGACAAGAGACCCGGCTTTCTGGGAGGAAGTAATTGACAATTACAAGGTCACACTTGAAGTGCCGATCGACCTCATAGCTGAAAAAATAGATAAGCCCCTTGGCGCCCTGTGTTATGCCCAGTGCCCCTCGTTCTGGCCATTCCTCCAGGGTAAGACCATTGCAGAGGATTCCTTCCCCATAAATATTTTCGATCGCTCCGGCACCTCGCACAGGTATGAGAGCGGAGGCATACACGGCATGGAAAGGGTGGATGAGTTCCATAGAATTGAGCTTGTGTTCATAGGCACACCCGAACAGGTCGCAGCCCACTCAAAGAAGATGCAGGAATGCTATAAGCATATATTCAACGACATCCTGGAACTGGAATGGAGGATGGCATGGGTGACGCCATGGTTCATGGCGCAGGAAGGGCTGACCGGGCTGGCTGAGAAAAAGGACGTAGGAACTATTGATTTTGAAGCGCCGCTGCCCTACCGCGGGAAAGACGGCGAATGGCTTGAGTTCCAGAACCTTAGCATCAACGGCGATAAGTATCCCAGAGGATTTAATGTCAAGTCCCAGTCTGGAAAAGATGTATGGAGCGGCTGTTCAGGCATCGGTCTTGAGAGGTGGGCAAGTACGTTCTTTGCCCAGAAGGGATTTGAAGAGCGGAACTGGCATGATGCGTTCAGGGAGATAGTGGGAGAGATGCCGAAAGGTATTAAGTTCATGTGAAAATCAGGGAAGAAGGACGAATCCAAGTCTTTTAAAATCCTCATCAAAGGAAAAAGCCTTATCAATGCCTTTTTTCTTCATTAACGCAAAACTTGTGCAGTCCGTAAAACTCAACTTCTTATCCTCATAAGTTCGAAACAGCTCCCATGCAGACCCGAATATTTCCCTTTCTATCTCTATCTTTTCGATCACTTTCGATGCAAGAATGTCCTTCCCCCATTCGACTGCCTCCTTATGTCCGGCCGAGTAGCGTATTCTCGTCAGGGTCTCATCTATTATATAATCAGATGTAATTATTTTTTTGATGCGGATTTTACCATTCTTTATCTCTTCAAGAAACTGTATTGCTGCAGCATGATTATTGTCCTTTTCATTTACAATCGCAAGAAAAGCTGATGTATCCACAAAAATCATATTCAATCCTCATAAATTTCGTCGTGGTTCTCTGATAAGTCCTTTGATGCCTGGAAGGTATGCATCTTAAAAAAGGGATCTTCTTTATCAAATCCGGATTTTTCCCTGACCCATTCCAATACAGCTTCCCGTATCGCTTCCTTGATCGAGATACCTTCCTTTTCTGCTGTCTTTTTGAGTTCGGAATAAATATGCACGTTCAGTTCGCTCTGGATATATTTCATTTCGGACATTTTGTATCAACATTTAAAGATGGCATTTGAACATTAAATAAGTTATGTATCATTCCAAAGTAGTCGGCAAAGTCATAGATGCGGAAAAGGAATTGAGCAAACCTGTAAATCGTGACATGTGAGCCTGTGGCAAATTCGATAATATTCTTTATTTTCTAATTTTAAGCAAAATAAACACTTATTTTCATAAAAAATTACAGGCAAAGGCACAGTTCGACAGGATAACAGGATTTACAGGATAAATTTTAACCTAATCCTGTAAATCCTGTCTGAAATTTATAAATTTCACTAAATTAATTGCGTTGGGGTCAAGGGGTAGAGTATACCTCTGTCCTTCAGGCAGAGGTTGAATCTACCCCTTGCACTTTTTGCAGAAAACAATGCAATAATTTGAGTATAAACCTTGAATGGCTTTTTAGTATGTCCAAAATATAGTGAGAACACTGTCTCAGCATAAAGAGAAAACTTTT
>JBGOYM010000109.1:0-7144 GCA_041479675.1 Candidatus Methanoperedens sp. | reverse complement strand
TCATAGAGATAGCCAGAGGCAGATGCATTTGCAAAGCATACAGGACAGGCTTGATTGCACCTGTTTGTTATATCGATGTTTGCAAGGATCGTGGATGTTTTATGTGAAGAACATATTCCGCACGAGTGGGGGCAATTGCCACCAACCCCAATTGGATTTGAGATGCCGTTACCATCATGCCAGAACTTATCAAAACGTTTATACTGCTTAGGATTTGACCAGTAAACATCTTCGAAATATCCATGCTTTTTGCATGTTTTTTCAAGTATGATCTTTCCATTTTCTTCGAGAATAAATGTAATTGCATGGATAACTGGATATGTTGATGGTACTGCAACGATAACGCATTAAAACCGCAGATTGTTCTTGAAAAAATTATGCCCTACTTTTTCTCCTTGCTGAATACAGCAGCTTTTGCTATTGTTTCGCGTGGAATTTCTTCCTGTGCCTTCGCAAGGTGTTCAAGAGCTTCACGTACTGGTTTTACAACTTCTTTGGGTATAGCCTTGGGTATAGCTTCAGGTTTTGGTTTTGGCTTTTCGCCTGTAATGAAAGGACAGGTTACGCCTGTGAGCACAGCCATCACTCTTACTACGCCTGTCAGCGTGTTATCCACCTTTGCTCCCCATATTACTCTCTTAGTATTCGGAACCTTGCTTGTTATCAGCTCTCCTGCAACAGCAACTTCTTCGAGGGTCATATCTTCGCCGCCCACGATATGTATCAATACGCCGTAAGCGGTGGAGATATCAGTTATATCAAGCAATGGAGTTGAAATTGCCTGAGAGGCAGCCTTTTCCACTCTGTTTGCACCGTCGCCCTCTCCTATGCCTATGGATGAGATTCCTCCTCTTTCCATCACTGCTCTCAGGTCAGCATAATCCAGGTTTACTAACGACGGCTGTGTTATGGTATCTGTCACGTTCTTAACAAAAGAGCCTACAAGAGCATTTGCCACAGCAAGAGCTTCTTTCAGTGGCAGGTTGCCTGCAACCTCTCTGAGCTTTGAGTTATCAATAACTACGATTGAATCGCACACCACAGCAAGAGCTTTTATAGCTTCTCTTGCTTTTTCACGCCTTGCCATCTCGATGGTGAAGGGTATGGTTACGCATCCGATGGTCAGAGCTCCAAGCTCTCTTCCAGCCTGTGCAAAAACAGGCATTCCACCTGTACCGGAGCCTCCTCCAAGCCCTGCTACAAGGAATAAAAGGTTTGTACCTTTTAATTCTTCCTTGATTTCTGCCAGATTCTCCTTTGCTGCCTCTGCTCCTCTTTCAGGGAATCCTCCGCATCCATGACCTCTGCACAGTTTCTCCCCGAGAAGCATTAATTTATCTGCTCTCGTCATTGTGCTCAGGTGAGCAGCATCTGTGTTGGCTGCAATTATTCTGCCGCCTGCCAATTTCTTATCCGCTATCCACGTTACTATATTACAGCCAGCACCACCCAAACCAACAACTGTTATTGCAGGGCGTGCAGCCTTTACTTTTTCCAATAGTTCTTCTCTCATCATAAAATCAACCTCTATTTAGCCTCATATCTTTTCAAAATGCCTATAACCTGATTCAGCAGATTCTTTGACTCTGTAAGGTGCTTTGCACCAATATCTGCTGCCTTATCAAGGTTTGCATCCAGTATGAGCAAGTTCTCCTGGAGCAGATATATCAGGTACATCATCACGCACCAGTACAGCGCAAGAGCCAGGAATGAAAAAATTCCTATAGCTACTAACTGACTATATATCAGCGCTGTGGATTGTCCCAGTGGCTGCAATATATTTATAGCAGTCATAAAATTTGAAAGTATAATTACTCCAAATATCAACGGTACAATTGTCGCAAGAATTAAACTCTGTTTACTTAGCCTCATGCATTTGCCTCCTTGATTTATGCATGAGTTCCATATGTATACTGTTTCATAGCTTAAAGCTATTCTTGAAACAGTAAAATTTAAGCTTAGAATTCGCTATAAAGATAGCTCTGCACTGGAGGTGTAAATCTTATGGCAAAAAAAGAAAAAAAGAAGCCCAAGCCTGAGCCAAAGCCTGCAGAACCGCAGAAAAAGCTGATATGAGATAAAGAGGCGCATATTGTGTCTTCAATCCTTGATGTAACTGAAAATCAAATATTTCATACATTGGGCAGAGGGAAGCTTCCTCAGAAGCCAATGGAGAAGCTTAAACCCATAGAAAAACAGGCACCTGTGATAGAGAAACAGGCGCCTGTAATATTTGCCCCTTCTCCTGAAATTGATGAATTCATGAAGAAACTGATAGAAGAGCTAAATGAATTGAACGCAAGCGTAAATAACATCCAGAAAATGATAAAATGGTTTGTAATACCACTATTTATTGTTGTCTTGGCTCTATTGCTGGTGTTGACAGTTCGTTTCCTATCTCTTATTCCACATGTTTGATTTCCCCCACAATTTTCTCAAGTAACAGCCCCAGGGTTACAAGACCAAGAGTTTTTCCTTTCGCATCCACCACGAAGCACATACTGGATTGCCTATTTTTTATCAAATCCACAAGTTCAAGTAAAGAAGTATCAGGATTGGTGAATAGTGCAGGTCTGGCTAGTTCTCTTATGGATTTTCCTCTATCGGTCAGATTATTCAGGATGTCTTTTATATGCACAAAACCCAGTATTTTATCCCCGTTAGTTACAGGTATTCTTGTGAACCCTTTTTTGTGAATTATTCCCAATGCATCTTGTAGAGTCGCATCGAAATGGATGCACGTTACTTTTTCAATCGGAATCATCACATCCTTTGCCCGTATCTGAGAAAAGTCCAGCGCTGAGCTCAGGATATGCTTTTCTTCTTTTTGAATTATTCCATTTTCCTCGCACATTTCAATAAGGTGCCTGATATCCTCACGGAGAAAAATAGGCTCTTTGATGGAGGAATGCACTCCAAGCAAACGCAAGAGCATATTTGTAAATCGGGTAAAAAATACGATGAGTGGTTTTAAAACCCATACGAGGAATTTCATTATGCGTGCAAGTTTATAGGCTATCTCAGGATTTCTTGCAGCAAACGCTTTTGGAGTTATTTCTGCAAATGCAAGTATCAGAAAAGTGGCGAGTATAGTTGCCAGAGTTACCGCACCTGGTCCAAAAGCCTGGATTACAACGACGGTTATCAATACTGAAATCGTTATGTTGACTATATTGTTGCCTATTAAAATCGCAGCCAGAAAATTCTCTGGACTATTTAGCAGTTCCTTTATAATGATAGCGTTTTTTCGCTTTTTCTCAAGATAACTTTTGAGACGAATCTTATTCAAGGATAATATCGAAGTTTCAGATAAGCTGAAGAATATCGAGGCAAGCATAAGTAAAATTATTGCAAGTATGTCAAAGGAAAACTCTGCGATGGACAAAGAAACACCAGTTATAAATGTAGCCAGATAATTAAATTTTCTTTTTTAGACATCCCTGCCTTTAGCATTGCCGGCACACGTCTTAAACAGGCAGATGCCGGCATTCTAAGTCTCGTTTTTATTCATCAGATTCTATCTAGACTTAGCTGCTTTCGGTTGAGGTGCTGAGCGTTTTCTCAACTGTTCAGCGAACTTTTTCTGCCTCTCTTTTTCAGCGGCATCAACTTTAGGTTGTTTGGTTTTCTTGGCTGCCTCAGCCTGATCCATTGAACTTTCTAAACCAACCATTTTTTTCACCTCCTGGCAAAAGCCTGCTTATTTTTATTGCTTACTACACGTTAAATCTTTCGCTGCATTTTACATCGGAATTTTTTATTTAAAATCAATATAGGTAAACCTTTTTTTAATTATCTTAACTAGTTGATAAAATAAAACTTACCTTATTGTAATAGGTTTGAAACAGTAAAAGATCTCTCTTAAAAATCATTATGTATTTTGACCCTTACAGAGTCGGGAGGTGTAAGACCTTATGGCGAAGAAGAAACCAAAAGAAAAGCCAAAGCCAGCAGAGCCTCAGAAGTGACCCGATATTAAATAAATAGTCACAAAGGAGGGGTGGTGGACTGTATCATGTCTCATCTTCAATATGATTCTCATCGCGTTCCGGAGACCAGCAACCACATATCTTGCAGATATGAGAGAACCCATCCTCCGTATGAAAGCACATACCTCCTGCCATACTAACAGTATGTCCACAATGTTTGCATATCATTATTTTCTCAGTATTGTTTACCTTATACGATATATATTTCGGCGCGTAGAGAATTTTCCGTTAAATAATTTCCATGCCAAAATTCAAAAAGTATATCGAATAGAAGTTATATCTGTGCCCTCATGCTACCCTTAGTTGAAACTGCGTTATTCGGCTTAATTGCCATCCTGTTCTCAGAGGCTCTATCCTTAACAGGTGTTTCAGTGATCATAGTAAGTACGGCAGGCTTCTTCATCTTCGTAAAGAGATGGTTCGCTGCAGTGAAAGAAGATACTTACGAGTTTGCATGGACAGGCTATCCGCCTGCGGAGCATTAATATGTACGCCATAATAGATGAAGAGGTTCCGGTTGCCATCGACCCATATTCAGGCATAGTCGCCGAGATGGATCCAGGGAAGGTTGCTGTAAACCTGGCAGCGGTCGTGGATAAGATCGACAGGCTTGAAGATATTGCCAGTGATCTATTTAAGTCTCTTGACCCAAATACAACGCCTCTTGTTTCATATCCCAACAGGGAAGGAATTTACCTGAATCTTGGCAGGGTGACAAATTTTGTTTATGGATTCATGGCAGGACTTCTCATCGCAGCCCTGATCATCCTTGCTATGGGGGCAGAACTATGACTTTCTTACCGGACTGGCCGCCTGTGCGGGGAGAATATGCAACAGGAGACCCGAATAAGCAGGTTGCCATAATTACGCTTGCAAGCGAGCTTGATAAGAACAGGCTGATAAAGAAAGCAGCAATAGTCGGCACGATGAAAACCGAGAACATTGGTATTGAGAAGGTTGTTGCTAATATAATTTCAAATACCAGTATCAGGTATCTTGTGGTATGCGGGGCGGAGGTTCACGGGCATCTTTCAGGAGATGCCATGATGGCACTTTCGAAAAACGGGATTGATAAAGAAGGGAGGATCATCGGGGCAAAAGGTGCAATACCATATATCAGCAACATCCCGGAAGACCAGATCAACATATGGCGGGAGCAGGTTGAAATTATAGATCTGATGAATATAGAGGATATTGACAGGATAGAAAAAACCATAGATTCCCTGGCAGCAAAAGAACCCTGCAAATGGGAGCCGGTTCTTGTGACGATGGGAGCGGCTAAAGAAGAGAAGGAAGAAGGTGATAAAGCAGTATCTCCAGAGCTTGTTGCTATCGAGGCAAGAGTGCGTGCAATAGAGGGTGAGGTAAAGGATCTGGGAAAAGTGCAGAAGGTAATGGCTGGCATGACTTCTGGCATATTCCAGGGCTTTGTTGTAGGATTTGTAATAACAATAGTAATTTATGCAGCCAGGAGGCTTTTATGAACGAAAAAATCCCTTTAATTGTATCACCCAATGCAAGAGAACTGAACCGCATGGTGAGCGACCTGGAGAGGCGTGTCATGATCATCGGAAGAGACCAGAGGACTTTTTCCGGTGTTTTAAATATTAAGGCAAGAGCATTCTTTGTAATTGGATTTTTCCTTGCGCTCGGGCTTGTTTTTCTGGCAATGGGTATGAGGTGGTAACATGGATTACGACAGTATAATGGAACGGCTGGATAAGATCGAGGAAAAAGTTGAGTTTTCATCTGCTGAGATTCTCCAGCAGCGCGGAACGATTATCGGGAGATGGATAGGATTCTTGTACGGGGTGGTTGTGGCTATGTTGATACTGAATATTTCAGGATTATAGGAGGCAGGCATGTTTAAATTCGCAAGAGAGCAAAAAGTAATTGATATCGGAAACGTAAAGATCGGAGGTCAGGTTGGCGAGAACCCCACAGTGTTGATACCCACTATATTCTATGACGGTCATAAGATAGTGGATGCAAAGAACAATAAATTCGACGAATCAAAAGCTGAAGCGCTTATAAGAGAAGTCGAAGAAGTGGGTGAGAAGCATAAACTTCCTTTCATGTTCCAGGTGGTAGGTTTAACACCTGAACTCATGAAAAAAGGACTGGATTTCGTTGCCGACCGCACAAAAGCTCCGATCATTATTGATTCAGCAGACAAGAAGGCAAGGCTTACTGGTCTTGAGCATGCCTCGAAGAACAACTATGCCTCTCGAACCATGTATAATGCAATTAACATGATGATCGATAGTGAGGAAATAGCAGCACTCACAAAGTCAAAAATTGAGGGTGTTATAATCCTGGGCTTTAACATGCAGGATCCCAGTGTAAAAGCAAGGATCGCACTTCTTGAAGATGGAGGAGGATTTACGGAAAAAGGACTTCTTGCGGTCGCGAAAGAATGTGGCTTTGATAAGATACTTTATGATCCAGGGGTTCAGCCATTCGGTCAGGGGGCAGGCTCATCATTTCGCCTTCTTTCAGTAGTGAAAGCAAGATACGGCTTGCCCACAGGCGTGGGCGCTCATAATATTCCAAGTTCATGGGCATGGCTTCGCAAGAATGTAGAAAAAGAGCAGCGAAGAATAGCGGATATTTCCGCAAATACCATAGGCATAACTGCCGGAGCTAATTCCCTGTTCATAGGCCCGATAGAAAACGCAAAATATGCCGCGCCTGCGGTTGCCATGACAGATACACTGATGGCAGATTCGATAAAGGATTTCGGGATAGCACACGCTGAATTACATCCATATCAACTGGCGTGATGCTAATGGTAAGCTTTGGCATCGAATTCCTGGCAAATGAACCTGCTCAAAAGCTTGCAGATCTGGTCGCCTTCTCAGAAGAGAACGGACTGGAATACGCCTGGATCACTGACCATTATAACAACAGGGACTCATTCTCGCTGCTGACATATATTGCAGCCAGGACAAAAAGAATAAAGCTCGGTACAGGGGTTACAAATCCTTATACAAGAACCGCCGTGCAGTTGGCGTCAGCCATTGCTACTGTAAACGAGGTATCTGAGGGAAGAGCAGTTCTGGGCATAGGGCCTGGTGATAAAATGACATTTGACTCACTGGGTATAGAATGGGAGAAGCCCCTTGAAACATGGGAAAATCCTGAAGATCAAGTCC
>JBGOYM010000108.1:0-7195 GCA_041479675.1 Candidatus Methanoperedens sp. | reverse complement strand
GGTAAGCCCCATATGTTCCTTATAGGTAGAAATCCCGCAAGGGGTAACAATGACATAGAGGGTAGAGGAGACGGTAAGAAGCAAATGGCAGCTTATAATGAGCTGCATAGAGGTTTTGCCTTAGCCCGAAAGGGCGCTGACTTACCAGAGGTGTTTCATTGTATGAACAGAGACAAACCCAGGAACGTAAGGCAATCAATTACGCCTAAAAGCGAGATACTTACGGACACTTGTGTTAATGGGCTGTATGCTGGAATTACAAATACAGCTTTTCTAAATGAAAACTGTCGCCCGATAATGGGTGATGAAATGCTTGAGCGGTATGAAGGGAAACTTTCACGTACCGTTCTGAGAGGAGGGGGAGCAAGCAATTGCTCCTTTTTTACTCGGCAGATGTAATATCCAATTGCAGCGCAGTTATTTGTTAGATAAGATGCCGCAAACTTCGCGCTATTAGCGGTATAAAGCAATTATATTAAATTTCATCCATAAATATCCGGCGCGCGATAGGAAAGCAGGGCAACCTTCGGAAATCATCGAACATCATAACCTCAATTGAGAGAAAAAGAAAAAAAAGAAAAAGTCTCGCCACCTCAAACGCTGCGGCGATCCATTTTGGAAACAGGTGCCCGATGCTCCGTGTTCATCGGGCGCATCGTGTGTTAGTGGACTACCAGGTTGCCGCCGTCCAGGGTCTACTCAACGGTCTTTACACCGTCCCATTTGCTTGCGAACCAGAGCCCGCCGTTCTTGTCCCAGAGTGTGATGACGATCGAACCTGTGAACGGGGGATAAAATCTAAATGCTATGAAGCATAATATAAAATGCGAATAATCTTGATATAGTCAAAAAATAAAAATGGAGATAACAAAGTGAGCCAAATTTTTTTGAAGATACCAGGGGATGTTGTTGATGCGCTCCGTTTACCACCTGATGAGATGGAGGCTGAATTGCGCAAGGAACTAGCTCTGGGGCTTTATCAGCGTGGCGTGCTTTCATCTGGCAAAGCATGCCGTCTTGCTGGAATGACACGTTGGGAGTTTGAGGAACTTCTCGGGCAACGCAGGATTCCCCGTCATTATACAGAAGAGAACTTAGAAGAGGATGTTGAATATGCCCGAAGCCATCAGTGATTCTTCTACATTGATTCACTTGGCTGGAATCGAACGCCTGGAAGTCTTAAAAGAGTTTTATCAGGAGATTTTTATTCCATTTGCTGTTTGGAAAGAAGTTGTTGAGGAGGGATTGAGTAGACAAGGCGCTGCTGAGGTCAAGGAAGCCATAAACGCAGGCTGGATCAAAATAAGAGCACCGACTAATAATTCTGTGGTTCGATTGCTGGAAAGGGAATTACATAAAGGAGAAGCTGAAGCTATTGCGCTAGCGATCGAGCATGATGCAAATGTGATTTTTCTGGATGAATTAGAGGCAAGAAGAGTGGCGAAAGTTTATGGATTGCATATAACAGGAACAATTGGGATTTTGATACGTACAAGACTTGAGGGTAAGATAGCATCGCTTCGTGAGGAATTAAATAATTTGCGAGACGATGCAGGATTCTGGATTGGAGATGAAATATATCGTCGAGCTTTACAAGCTGTGGCTGAGGAATAAAATAATATCTAATATGGTTCCAGTAATGAACTTTCTGATATCTCCCTTAATAAATAATCACTTAATATTTATAATTCCAAAGTCCCGGCGCCTCTGCAATCATCATGCACCCACCATGCTCGAAAGGAGCAAAGAAAACGATAGCATCGAACTCGAAACCAACTCAAAACGAACTCCTGCTATGTGAGTTCGTTTCAGTTCGTGCGAGTTCGGTGTTAATTGTCCATCCCCCGCCAGATATTTATCGCAATATCACTATAAATATCCGGCGCGCGATAAGAAAACAGGGTAACCATAGGAAATCATAAACTCAATTGAGAAAAACAAAGAAAAAAAGAAAAAGCTCACCGCCTCAAACGCTGCGGCTATCCAATTTAAAAACAGGTGCCTGATGCCCTGTGTTCTTTGGGCTTTTCACTGGTTAGCGGACCACCAGGTTGCCACCGCCCAGGGTCTGCTCCACGGTCTTTACACCGTCCCATTTGCTTGCGAACCATAGGCCGTCGTTCTTGTCCCAGAGTGTGATGGCGATGGAGTACATAATATCCAACGCTTCGCGAAAGCTATAGCAACCTCCTTAAAAAAAACCCATATTCCTCTTTACCGACCCCTTATATTGCAGTGACCCTATTCTGTCCAGAATATCGCATTCATATCGATCATGCGCGCGGATTTAGGTTTGATCCAGAACCTGCTGCTAAGATATGGGCTTTCTCTTTCGAATGTTTTCGTTGCATTTCCACAAAATGTTGTTTGGTATGGCAATGAGAGGTGAAGATCAGTACAAGAAGATGAGGGCGGTGCTATTTGTGATTCATTATTCGGGATATGAATACTTATAAGTTCATGGAAGTTGTCAAATATTAAATGAGGTAAAGTATGAAAGCTATTAATTATTCCGCAAAAGTGCTACCTGATTGGCATCTGTCATTACCTGAAGAAATAATTGAGAAATTGGATTTGGCAATTAATAGTAGGGTAGAAGTTACTTTAAAATTAGAACCTATAAAAGAAAATGCGATAAAAGCATTTGGTGCCTGGTCAGAAAGAGACGACATCAAAGATGGCGTTGGTTATGTTTCGAAAATAAGAGAAGAATGGAAAGAGAGAACAGAGACGATTAATAATGTTTGAATCTGGATATCTTGTCGACACTGATGTAATTATAAACTATCTTATAGGTAAGAGAAAGTCAAAGGATTTTCTTCTGAAGATCATTGATGGTAATACAGAAGGTTACTTCTCAGTTATTACCGAAGCTGAGCTATTATCAGGAGCCAGAAACGACAAAGAAGAAGCTAGTATTTATGATGTATTAGATATTATGGAAGCCATAGAAATAGAAAGAAAAATGGCTGTCACTGCCGGAAACTTCAGGAGAAAATATGCTGCTTATGGAACACAACTTCCAGATGCTCTGATTGCAGCTACTGCTAAAGAAAGAAAATTGATAGTAGCTACTGCTAATGAAAAGCATTTCAAGGTATTCACAGAGATTAAAAAAGAATACGTCAAAGAAGTATAAGTTTCTTATATTTTATCAATTTTAAATTAGATATAAATAAGTTCGACGCCTCCACAATCTCCATGCAACCACCATGCGCGAATGGAGCAAAGAAAACGATAACAACGAACTCAAAACTAACTCCGATTGCGTGTTTCGTTTCAATTCGTGGGAGTTCGGTGTTAACTATCCATCCTGCTCCAGACATTTATCGCAATATCATTATAAATATCCGGCGCGGCGATGGGAAAACAGGATAACCTTCGAGCAGTATTACCTCAATTGAGAAAAAAAGAAAAAGTCCGCCGCCTCAAACGCTGCGGCGATCCATTTTGGAAACAGGTGCCCGATGCCCCTGCTGCCAGGTTCCATCGGTGCGGGTTTTCCGCCTGGAACAATTATTTTATAAATACAATTAGATATATCTGCGGCGCGTTTCAGAAAAAAGGAATCCCTCGATCACTAAAAAAGAAATCGCAGATGAACGCGGATGAACGCAGATACCTCATTACAAATCTTCGTTCATCTGCGTCCCGATTACCTTTCGGGAGCGGGAATCCACGTAATGCCTGTGGGCATACGTGTCTGCACCCTTCCGAGGCGCGACTCGGAATCTGCGGTTTGTTTTTAAAAAATTTGCCACTTTATTTTTCATCAAGCCCTTAGATATCCCTTTCCTGCGACCAGAGCGCTGGTAAAGTTATTTTAGTTCGTGGTACCAAGAACCCCACCGCTTTTTAAGGCGGGGAGGAATTGGTACCATCGTTTTTTTCAATAGGAATCCGTAATTGGATTACGGGAGGATACGCAACTATAAAAAAAAGTGAAAGAAACAAGCTTCTTTTATACAGTTATACTATCGCTTGTCTCTGAATTTGCAGCCGGATAATAAGTCAGTCCCGCTTTAGTGATGCTATCTACGGTGAACGTAAAAGCTCCTGCGGCATTTTTCACCGCGTCAGAATTCAAAGCTATCCGTCCTGAGGTATCGGTTGTTCCGGTATCAGAATCGGTTGTCAGTCCGCTCCAGTGACCGGATACATTTGCACCGGCAACCGAAAAACCCGTGGCGTTAACAACGGTTACAATCGCTGTAGCGTATGTAAAAAAAACTTTCGCCTTGTATGTGGTCGCCTTGTATGTGGTCTTTGACATATTTATGCTAGCAACATACATGGCGTCACTAGGCAGTGCGTTTGTCCTCCCGGATGCTTCAATTGATGGGGACCCCTCATTTCCTGATGAATCCACCGCTGCTACTTTGTAGTAATAGATTATGTTCGCAATTAACGCGGTATCTGAATATACATTCGTCGCCGGCGATGAGACTAAATTGCTTGCGTTAGGGAAAAAACCAGATGTTGTGCTCCTGTAAATGTTGTAGTGGGATAAATCCGGCTCTGCATTTGCATTCCATGAAACATTTAACTGGCTACTGCTTACTGTGGTCACAGTCACGCCGGTAACTTGCGCCGGAGGTGTTGTGTCTGGTGTTGGCGTTGGAGTTGAGCTTGGAGCTGCTTTACTTGCATTAACGAGACCGTAGCCGTAGAGGTTATCTCTACCCGTAGCTCCTAAATCTGTTGCTGTACCATCGAGTACGTCTCTAATCTCAACGTTGGTCCAGATGCCGTCTCCGTTGGTGTAGCCTGCAGATTTCCATACTGTCTCATCGCTATTCAATATAAGCGCCGCAGTACCTGAGACATGCGGAGTTGCCATTGATGTACCGCTCATTGTGGCATAATTTCCATTAAGATAGGTCGAGAGAATGCTCACACCGGGCGCTGATAGCTCAACATCGGGTCCTGTGCTTGACCAGCTTGCCCGTACATTACTGCTGTCGGTTGCAGCAACTGCAATGACAGAACTGTATTTTGCAGGATATATCACGGTATCGCCAGTACCAGCTGGATTTCCGCTGTTTCCTGCTGCTGCTACAAGCAGAACTCCAACATTGTATGCTTTATCTACAGCATCATGAAGCGATATAGAATCAGAAGTCGTTCCAAGACTCATGGATATGATTTGCATTCCGTTCGTGACCGACCAATCAATTCCAGCAATAACATCGCTGAGAGATCCGCTTCCACCACTGCCAAGTACTTTAACTCCATATAGATATGCTTCTGGAGCTGCTCCAACAACACCAAAATCATTATCCACAGCCGCAATTGTTCCTGCTACATGAGTCCCGTGTCCGTTGTCGTCCATAGGGTCGGTATCTTTATTGACAAAATCGTACCCGTCCCTGTAATTATTAGTTAAATCCGGATGCGTATAATTTATTCCGGTATCGATGACCGCTACCTTTACTCCTGTTCCTTTGTCGTATGTATTCACAACGTCTGCGTCTATCCTGTCAACACCCCAGGGAAGCGTTTGACCAAGCGCATGCACTTCGCCGTCCGTTTCTACATACGCTATATTCGGGTTTTTATTAAGAGCATCTATTGCCTGCTCTGGCAGTTTTGCTGCTATTGCATTGATTATTGTGTATGAATATTTCACCTCTCCCCCAAGTCCGCGGATCGTGTCTTTATCTGCTTCGCTTGGCTTATTCTTGAATCCGATTATTAAGGGTACGTTGTCGCTGCCTGGATTCCCGGCAAATGCGGTAGTTACTGATACCACCATTAACATTGCAATTAATATACCTGAGATTTTATTCATTTTTCCACCTCATTTAAATATACGACTGGCGCCCGATGCCCCTGGTCGCTGTCAGGTTCCATCGGGCGCATCGTACTTTAGTGAACAACCAGATTTCCACCTCCAAGTAGCTGCTCAACCGTCTTTGTGCCAGTCCAGTTGCTTGCGAACCAGAGCCCTCCTGCCTTATTCCAGACTGTGATGCCAATAGTGTCGTTCGACCCGGGTTCTCCGTTATCGGTCATGGTTACCTGCAGCGCTGCATTTCCATCGACTGAAATCGGAATCAGCGGGTTGGTTATGTCCTGGATGCTTGCCTTGCCGTTGAATGTTGCATTCCCTCCAAAGGAGCTTGTTTTCACCGCGAGCGAGGTCATCGAATTGCCCTTGATCTGGTATACGTGAAGAGTATCATCGGACTCTGTTCTGCGGACAATAGTGTTGATGCTGCCCTGGAGATTCGTACCTTGCTTATTGTACTTGACATTAAAGCCGAAGTTGTTCTTTGTGTCTGGATCACCTGCTTTCTGTCCACCTGAGCTTGACAATACAAGGTAGCCGCCGCCCGTGATGAAGTTGTTCAGCAGCGGCTTAGAGACCGTGACGACGGTGTCGTCAGCAGAAGCGTTTCGGGTGTAGTAGTTGTTGACGATTATGCCTACTGTGAATGATTGGCTGTCACCGCTGATACTCGCTGCCCAGTTGCAGGTCGCTGTTCCAGTCTTGATGTCGGCTGGATTGACCAGGCCCACTGGTAAGTTGCTGCAGAGTGCGGCTCCACTATCACGGTTGACGAATGTAACGTTGGCTTTACTTATATTTCCAGCATTGGGGTCACTAATTGAGTCGATTGCGGTAATGTCCTGTATCGTGGCTGCCAGTGTTACAGTCGCTGAGCTGCTCGTGGTTGAAGATGTAGAGGCGAATGTCGCACCTGTGTAGGTGGCGCGGGCGTCTTCTTTGGTTACATTGATGAATACATCTGTGTGGTTGCTCCCTCCATCATCGTCTGTCACATTGATCCTTATGGTGTAATTTGCGGGTGCAACAAATACCCTTCCTGAGAGATTCCATGTGCATGTATTACTAATACAGCCATTCGAAGTCAATATGAGGTCAGTTGGTAACGATGGTACTGTTGTGAAGGCTGGGTCTCCTACTTTCTTCCAGGAGGTCGATGCTGAGAGAGGGATGTCCGCGGCAATGTCTGTAGCTGAGATCGTGACGTTTATGATGGGGTCGCTGTACTGAGTGGTTTGTGTTGGCAGATTGTTGGATACGGTGGGAGCAACGTTGTTCACGGTCACTACTGCTGTATCTGAACCCATGCCAGAATCGTCATCCGTGACAGTAACGGTTACAGTGTATGTCCCGTTATCTGCATAGAGATGGCTCAGACTGAAGTTTTTCTCTGAAAGTGTGAGT
>JBGOYM010000107.1:0-7297 GCA_041479675.1 Candidatus Methanoperedens sp. | reverse complement strand
CTATGTTCTAATCGATCGAATGTTTTGGGTTTTGGTTTTATATTTTTAGTTAAATGCTACAAAAAAAGGTTGTTTGCTTGCGAAAATGAATTATTGTACAGATTCAGGTTAGAAGTTGCAGGTGGGAATTTGGAATCTGTTCAGGTATTGATGGAATAATCCAGTTGGCATACCATTTTTTCGCTGATCTCCCACTTTTCCATAGATAATACCGCGAATAGATTCACTGTGATATAGTGAAAAAAGGATATGTCCTGAAAGCAGGAGCACGGATAACTCTGCAAAAAAATCATGGGCTATGAAGTTCAATTCAACAAAGTCCACGCTGAACATTGACTTCATCCATACCACAGAACCTGATAAAGAAAGCCCTATTATAAGGAGCAATTTAGCGTTTGAAAGTCCTCAAAATACATATCTTATTTCACCTGATTTAGGCTCATATTCCTCTCTTTTCAGCCTCAGACACTACTTCTTCGATACTTACCCCACTTCCATTCTGATTTTTTACAATGAGGACAACAATCAACTGCATCCTTTCATGTTGACTGAGCTTTATATTGGGTGGTGGTTCAACTGTTGGTGGCTCTTCAGCAGGATAACTATCACTTCCTTCAAAACAGATATCTATGAGTTCCATTTCCTGTCAAAACCACATTCAGTAGCAATACAATGGACATGTGGATTGTTTTTCATATCTGCACCATATGTTTGCAAAACCTGGATCATCCCGATCTTAAGCCTGGTTTTCTTCTTGCTTTTCTTGACAATTCTCTAAGCTTATCTGGAACGGTGAAAACCACATGCCTGTGAGGAACTCTTAGAAGTTTATGATGAATTTCATCTGCCCATTCGTTTGCTGCCTTTGTTCCACACGATGTGCATAATCGGCATTTGCAGGTAAATGGGACATATTTTTTCTTGCCGCATTTTGGACATTGATACGTCTTATAGCCGTTTTTGGACGTTTTGCATTTTCTGAGCCGTTCTACATTTTCGATTTCGACCGATCTTATTGAGTCTTTGTATCGGACTTTGTAGTCATCCCATGCATTGCATGAGAAAAGTATTATTGCTATGGTTATTGTAATTGTTAATTGATTTCAGATTTGCTTTATGTGTTTGGGTAAAGTTCGGGAAAAGTAATTTAAATATAGAAAATATAGAACCTTTGCAGCAAAGAGAGAAAAATAGGTGGGTTGGGGAGTGGTGGTATCTTTACTACAAAGGTCACTCTCAATTTTAATTTTATAATATATAGACTTTTTGCGATAGCTTAGCAGTTTTAATTACCTTGAGAGCCGAGCAATTAATATAAAATTACATCTCCTCTACCAGCCGCGCAACTGCATAAGCAGGAAATACCTTTGAGAGTTCTTTTCCATATCTCTCTGACATCAGGATAATATTAAATCCAAGCTCATCCACCGCCTCTTTGATCAGGAACTCCCCCAGACCACACGCAACTATCGTTTCCAGCTCATGGCTCTTTGCAACTTCATTTATCGCATCCGCAATATCCATTACCTGCTTTTCCATTACCTGATGCGCTATCGAAACGATATCCTCCTCTTTTATCTCCGTCAGGTCAGCGCACACCACACGCGCAAGCCGCCGCCTTGCATCAAGTACTGTTTTTCCCGCCCCGTCGGGCGTATCGCAGGTGTAATCATCCTGTGATATCTTTCCTAGAACAAGGTACGCATCTGCGGTTATGGCAAAAAGTTCGGATGAGGTGCGAGAGCTGGCGCCGCTAACATCAACATTATCGAGGAGCGCCGCGATGCTGGTGCGAAGCGCGCCCAAATAGACAAGCTCGCTCTTCTTAAGGCGCTCAAAATCCGTAACTGCTGCAAGAGGCTTTCCGTTCTTTATCGGGATTATGTCCGTGGTGGTCGAACCTGTATCCACGAAGATGCTGTCCCCGAAATCCCTTCCCACAATGAGCGCAGATGCCATCCAGTTGGCTGCTGCAATGTTGCGCTTTTTCTCTTTTGTGAACGCACCGCTGCTGTCGAGGAACCATGCCTCACTGAATGCATTGTTCACAGCGTCGATGATGTAAGACAGCCCCGCATCCTTATCTGGAAAACAATCTGCAAGCTCGCCTGTTATCACCACTCCCACTTTTTCAGGTACAAGGCGCGCCGAGATATCAAGAAGCGCCTCTGGAAGCATTGATTTTTTCCATAGTGGCAGGTAATGCAGCTCAACATGCTTTCCGTCAGAAGATGCTATCTTGGTGTTCGCGCCTCCGATGTCAATGCCCAGGATCATGGACAAGAGTAGGTCGGGGAAGTTAAAAAGTATTGCGGATTAAACGAACTTGAACGTCTTTTCTTTTTTTATACCCTCATCGACCTCTTCGGCATATCTCTTCTTCAGGGCATCCAGTACCTTTTGTGAGAATTTTTTTTTCCCGACATCCGGGCAGTTCTCATCCACCACGTCCACATCGACCGCAGGATACAGTTCGCAAAGCTTGGGATGGCATCTGTATATGCGGCATCTTTTTTCCCTGTTAAGAAAGATGCACTGCCCCTTTATCATCTTTACCGCATAATAGAGCCCGTGCTCCCCTTCTGCCTTCCTGAAATATTTTTTCACATCAAGTTCAAGCCCATATTCCTTTTTGACTTTCCTTATTAGCGTAAGTGCCTCTTCTTCTGTCAGAACAGGGCAGTTCCGGCAGCAGATGGAGTCACATAGTTTTATATCGCAATCAAAACCCATGCGCTACCAGTTCTCTGCAAGCTCCTCGAAATAGGATTGCGCGTGCTGGCACGCAGGGCATTTTTTTGGCGCTTCTGTTCCTTCATGGATATAGCCACAGTTCCTGCAGTGCCATTTTATTTTGCTCTTCTTCCTGAAAGTAGATCCTTCCTCAACGTTCTTATGAAGCATCCTGTATCGCCTCTCATGGAACTGCTCCACCTCACCTACCTCAGTAAACGATTCCGCGACCTTCGGGAACCCTTCTTCTTCCGCTATTTTCGCAAATCCGGGATAGAGCGTGCCCCACTCAAGCTTTTCCCCTTCAGCAGCAGCAAACAGGTTATCCACTGTCTTCCCTATGACCCCTGCCGGATACTTCGCTGTTATTTCAACATCGCCGCCCTGGAGGTGTTTGAAGAATATCTTTGCATGTTCTTTCTCATTGTCCGTTGTCTCAATGAAAATCGCGGATATCTGTTCAAACCCTTCATTCTTTGCGGCGCTGGCAAAGTAAGTGTAGCGGTTCCTGGCCTGGGATTCCCCGGCAAAAGCTGCGAGGAGATTCTTTTCGGTTCTGGTGCCTTTAAGGTTCATTTACGTTCCTCCTGAATGTATGTCTTGAATTCTTCGAATAACTTAAATTTAATGTTTCATCTTATAGTTTTCCACTATAAAAGATTTAGTACTATCAGGGAAAAGATAGGCGCATGCAAGTAAGAACCTGGTTCGCAATATTCACACTGGATAATAACATGATAACGGAAGTGGAATTATTCCAGAAAGATCTCGACACTATTCTCGGCCGCGTTCTTTCCGAACCGCTCCTGCTGAGGGGAAAAGTAGCTGGCAATGACCTCTGTGACCTTGCATTGAAATATGGTTTCGTTGCATCCAGGGAAGAATACGACACCATGCTCCATGAGCTAAACATCGGTCTTGCGAAAAAGAAAATAGCCCAATCAATGACCCCCGACAAACAGATAATCGCGGCTGTGGAAGCGATCGATGATATTGATGAAACGTGTAATATCCTTGCAGAGAGGTTAAAAGAGTGGTTCTTGCTGAATTTCAATGAAACAAAATTAAAAGGCTCCGAACTTGCCCACCATATACTCGAAATGAAAGAACCTGCCCCTGAATTGACAATAATGCAGAGCCTTGCTTCAGGACTTCTTGGATTGTATGGGTCACGCCTCTCTATCGAGGAATACCTGAAAAAAAGCATGCAAAAGACAGCGCCCAATCTCACGAACATTGCAGGATACCTGCTCGGTGCGCGACTTCTCAGCATTGCAGGAAGCCTTCCTAAACTTGCTTCTATGCCATCAAGTACGGTGCAGGTAATAGGCGCAAGCAATGCCCTCTTCAAGCACCTAAAAGGTAAAGCCCCATCCCCGAAGCATGGCGTTATCTTCAGGCATCCTTATGTCAACACCGCGCCAAAACGGCTTCGTGGAAAAATAGCACGGGCTGTAGCTTCGAAAATATCCCTTGCCGCCCGTTATGATATGTATTCAGGGAGAATAAACGATGGTTTGCCATCCGAACTTGAAAAGAAGGTCGCAAATATCAGGAAACAGGCAAAAAAATTATCATGATATCCAGAGCAGTTTCCCATACGGACTTTCATCAAAATAGCGGGTGTACTGGGATATGTCAATCTTTTCTCCCCCGAACAGAAGCCGGGAAAGCGATGGTCTGTTCGCGTATGTGACCTGTGGTTTTCCTTCTATTCCACCCAGCATTGCTGCCACATCTATTGCGTCATCCAGGCTCCCGAACTCATCCACCAGACCCAGCTCTTTCGCTTTTGCACCTGTATAGACCCTCCCGTCCGCAAGGTCCTTTACTTTGCTAAGGGAAAGGTTCCTCCCGGATGCCACTTCACTCACAAAACGGCTGTAGGACTCAGCAATGACCTGGTCCACATACCTTTTCTCGTCGTCGGTAAGACCTTTCCAGTCCCCGCCCATGTCTTTCATCTCGCCAGATTTTGCGATGTAGAATGAAGTACCGTCTTTCTCATAGAACTTAGACCTGTTCTGGAACTCCCAGATAACCCCAATGCTTCCTGTAATAGTATCAGGATTCGCGATTATCCTGTCAGCTGGCGCGCTTATATAATACGCGGCGCTCGCTGCCACATCACCCATTGAGATAACTATGGGTTTATCGATCTTTTTCATTGTTGACAGGATCTCCTCAGCTGCTGCAGGAGAGCCTCCCGGACTGTTGACCCGCATTACGATCGCTTTTACACCCTTATCTTCGGAAGCTTCATTCAGGCTCTTTGTGATATCTTCAGACGTGGCTATCCCGAACCCTGTGGGTACGCTGCCTGTCAGCATTACTCCCTGCACGTATATCACCTCGACCCTTTCTGCCGAAATGCCAAAATCCCCGCCACCCAGAATCAGGAATAAACTACCCCCTATGAGTAACAGCAGTAGAGTTAATACTAACAAATATATTCCAAGTTTCCTTGAACTACTCATTATTCAAATAATGCAATTATATTACTAATATTTACCTACTTATAATCCTCAATGCAGACCTTCAGGTATCGAGCATTGCTTGCTTTTATAAATTCGCTGCAAACTTCCCTCGGGTCTCCATCCAATACAATATGCCCTTTGTCAATAAGTACCGCTCTCTGTGCTACTTCTCTTATGAAATCTATATGATGGCTCACGAATACGATAGTGGTATTGAAAGTCTTATTGATGTTCTTCAATGAATTGGCAACATCCCGCAGTGTTATCGGGTCAAGGTCGCCGAAGGGTTCATCCAGCAAAAGGATCGAAGGTTTTGATGCAAGCGCCATAGCAAGAGCTGCTCTCACGTTCTCACCGCCGCTCATCTGGTACGGCTTGACATCAAGAACGGATATAGGCAAATCAACAGCTTCAAAGACAGGTTTTGCATAATTCAGCACCTCTGTTAGCGGGTAGCTTGGAAAAAGCACTCCCAGGATGGCTGGTGTGAATCCCATTTTGGCAAGCGTTTCTTTTGCATTTTCCTCAGGCATGTCAGTCATCCTGTACAGTTCGTCAAGGTCTTTATCAGATATACCAAGTTCCTTTGCGCGTTTCCTGGATTCCTCCACGACATTCTGGCCCTTTACGCCCAGTTTGTAGGCAAGTTGCTGTTTTATAGTTGAATGAGGTGAGAGCGCGAACTCCTGGTACATTATACTGGTGATCCTTCGCACCTCCATTCTCTTGGGAGAATACGTGGACATCTCGATCCAATCATTATCAACCAGGAACTCTATCTCCCCTTCATCAGGATAAACAAGTCCGTCCATGGCATGTAGAAGCGTTGTCTTCCCTGCTCCGCTTGGTCCTATTAGCGCGACTATCTCGCCCTCTTTGAATTCAAGATTGATGTTATCCAGATCAAGCACTTCACCCTGCCTGAACAGCCAGTATCTCTTGGAAAGGCCGGTCACCTTTATCATCGTTTTATCTGATTTTCGCTGCGGCATGGGGATAGCAGGTTTCATTTTTTTAATGAATTTCTTTAATACATGTTCCGGTTCGCCTTCCTCAATTATCTTTCCGCCTTCAAGCCACAAAACACGATGTGCAAGATAAGAATGCACTTCAGGCAGATGGGAGACGACGAGTGTTTTCAGGCCTGTCTTTTCGTTCACGTTCTTTATTGTATCAAGGACTTCCTGCTTGGTAGCAGGGCATGTCATGGTGGCTGGTTCATCCAGAAGGAGAAGATGAGGATTCGCAGCAAGCTGACGCGCTATCAAAAGCCTCTGCTTTTCTCCACCGCTGAGCACAGCAGAAAAATGCTCTGCTTTCTTCTCAAGATTGACAAGCTTTAGATATTCCATGCTTTTTTCATATAATTCATCATAGTAAGGCGAATCTTTCTCGGGTAACTGCTCAAATCCGCATTTCTCGGCATAAAGACGACGCAGAACATTCTCATATGTAGCACCTGGCCACAAACCGAAATTTCTCTGAAGATGTATGGCGGTCATTTTATGCAGTCTGGTATTATCATCATGACTTGCGCCGGGTCTGACAGTAAATCCGTCAAGTTCAAAACTGCCTCCACTGAACGGCTCCATACCGCGCAGGACCTTCAGTATCGTGGATTTACCGCCACCGCTTCTACCAATAATACCCAGTATCTCACCATCTTTAATATCAAAACTCACATCTTTCAGGACTCTGACCGTATCAGAATCGATTACATAGTCCTTAACCAGATTATTAACTTTCAACATAGAACATTCTCCAGAATATGCAGCAATTGATGACTACAAATAATGCAGATTTCGTAATGTTTGCCCGTCTATATATTGTTATTGCTTGAGCATTTCATTTCTGGCCGCCAAAATGTGGAGAAACCATAGAAAGATTTATACTGTTAAGAATAGTACAAAAAAGGAAAGGCAACGGTATTAATTGAGGTTGAGGTAAAATAATGAAATTAGGTAATTTTTTCAAAAAACCAGAACTTAAAGACCCAATACAAGAGGCGGAAGACTACAAGCGTGCAGGTAAATTTGATAAAGCGCTGGAAGCTTACAGGAACATTCTGATTAACGATCCTTCAAATT
>JBGOYM010000106.1:0-7406 GCA_041479675.1 Candidatus Methanoperedens sp. | reverse complement strand
CGCTAATAAACATACATCCTTGCAAGATATAAACTTTTTTCAAGTGCGGCTATAGTGTAGCGTACGATTATTATTTCGATCGGCTTCTTCAGAGCCAATGGTCAAGTTGACAGACAAGAACATAAAATGGATAATTCGTCAAATGCATCTCTATCCTCAATCTAAAGAAATACTCATTTGATTAAGTATTGCTATGGACTTCTACGATTTCACCCAAATATCGATAGTTTCTTTAAACCAGACCACCAATTAGTATCCACATGGCAATCCATCCTATTGAATACCGCTACGGACATCCTGAAATGAAATCTGTCTGGAGCGAAGAGACGCGCCTTAATAAGATGCTGGCAGTTGAAACTGCCCTGGCAAAAGCCGAGGTCATAGCAGGTTACATCCCGAAAGGAGTTGATGAGAAAATAGCCCGCGGCGCTGGAAATGTAAAACTGGAGAGGGTAAAAGAGATAGAGGACGAGATACATCACGACGTGATGGCGGTTGTCCTTGCTCTTGCTGAACAATCGAAAGATGCAGGAAAATGGGTGCATTTTGGCGCCACCTCGAACGATATCCTGGATACTGCCACAGCCCTTCAAATAAAAGATGCGATCCAGATCTTAAGGAAAGAAACTGCAAAATTACGCGGAATACTTGTAGATACGGCTCTGTTGCACAAGAACACGGTATGCGCGGGGCGCACCCACGGGCAGATAGGAGTTCCCACAACTTACGGTATGCGCTTTGCGATATGGGCATCTGAGATAGACAGGCACATGGAGCGCCTTGACCAGTTGACACCGCGCGCCACCGCTGGAAAGATGAGCGGCGCGGTTGGCACGCAGGCAGCCTTCGGGAAAAAGGGCATCGAGATACAGAAGAGGACTATGGAAGAACTGGGTATCGAACCTGCCGACGTCTCGAACCAGATAATCCAGAGGGACAGGCATGCCGAGTTCGTGATGTGGATGGCGAACACGGTCACCACACTTGATAAGATATGTGTGGAGATAAGAAGCCTTGCAAGGAGCGAGATAGCTGAGGTTGAAGAGAGCTTTGGCAAGAAGCAGGTGGGCTCATCCACGATGCCTCACAAGCGTAACCCAATAAAATCAGAGCAGGTGTGCGGACTTGCCAGGATCGTGAGGGCGATGGTGGAACCAGAGCTTCTCAACAATACCCTGTGGGATGAACGCGACCTTACCAACTCATCGTGCGAGCGGGTGGTGTTCCCTGAATCCTGCGTACTGACAGACCATGTGATAAGGCTTACAACATCCATCATCCAGAACCTGCGCTTCTACCCTGAAAATATCAGGAAAAACCTGGAATTGCTCAATGGTCTGAACATGGGAGAGGCAGTCATGATCGAACTCACCAGGAAAGGCGTGGGAAGGCAGGAGGCGCATGAGATCGTACGGCAGTCTGCCATGACAGCGCGCGAAACAGGAGGGCACATGAAGGACGCACTGCTTGGCAACGAAACAGTCTCAAAATATTTGAGCGAGGATGAGATCACAGGGATAATGGACCCGGAAAAATATATAGGCACAGCGGTAGAACAGGTGGACTCCCTTGCAGTAAAATTGAAAAAACGAAAATAAATGAGGAAAAATAATTGTTAAGAAAAGCCACTATCAAAGACGTCGAAAAGATGTGGAAGATGATAAACAGTTATGCTGATAAGCGCATGATGCTTCCAAGGTCGCTGAGCGAACTGTACGAGAATCTGCGGGATTTTTTTGTGGTCATTGAAGATGATAAAATGGTTGGGTGCGGTGCGCTCCATATCACATGGGAGGACTATGGGGAGATACTCTCACTTGCGGTCGAACCTGCACTGGCAAGGCAGGGGATAGGTTCAAGAATCCTGAAAGCGTGCGAGGAAGAAGCAAGGACTCTTGGATTGAACAAGCTCATCACGCTGACATATATCCCGGAGTTCTTTGAGAAGCACGGTTTTGCCAGGGTGAAAAAGAGCACGCTGCCCCACAAGATATGGAGCATGTGCATAAAGTGCCCTAAGTTCCCTGAGTGCGACGAGACACCTCTTGTGAAGAAGATAATTTAAAACCCTTCCATTCGTCATCGGTTAATAGAAAAACCGTGAGATAGAACACGGATTGCACGGATTTTCACTGAGCAATTATTTTTTTTATTCATACTGTCTGAAAGAATTGAACTGCAAAATCGCAAAAATCTATAATTGTTTGTTTATCTAAATCAAACTCTTTACGATTTCCTAAATAATTTCTTGAACTTGGTGTAATTTCTTCTCCAGCTTCTAATTCTTCAACCGTCACACATTTTATATGTTTTTTTGAGACAAGAATAATGTAGGCGTTTCTATATGGATAATCTTTAGGCAAATCCTTCAGACTGAATTCTTCACTGGCTCTAAATTTTACCTCAACAAAATATACTTCTCCGCTCTTTGGATTTTGAACAACAAAATCTGGCATTCTTCTTATTTCGTTTGCCACGTCTGTTCTAACTCCCTTCAATAGTTCCATAATGCCTGGTATAGTATTTTCCATTCCATATCTAAAAACAGAATATCCTACAACCAAAAATAATTCTTGTACTAATGTTTCAGCAATTCTGCCTTTAATCATTCCATATCGATAATTGTAATCTTTATCGTTTAAACCACCAGCATCTCCTCTTGTTTCTTTATCTTTAGAATAGGATTTATTAGTCGTATTTTCTATCTGTTTTTGAGCATAACATTTTGAACAAAGTCCACCATTGAACTTTGTATATTCACCACATTTTATACATTATGCCATTTTCTTATCTCCTTTTTAATCCTCTAATCCCTCACATAAAGTCCGCCAGCCCCTTCTGCTTCACCTTATCACTCTCGAAAAGCGACTTCATCTCAAGCTCCAGTAACTCAAGCCTCTGCTTCGTATAATGCCTCACATTATACTCATCCGCTATCCTCAATGAGGTCTCAAGATACTTCTTCACAGAACCCTCATGCACCGTAAGCACGATATTCCCCCCACACTTCGGGCACGTCCCGCGCAGTAGCGGACGGCGATATTTCGCATTGCATTTCGTGCACCTCACCTTCTGCTTTGAGAACGAGCGCAAATTTCCGATCAGGTCTGGAAGGAAATGCGATTCGATTATGCGCTCCGCCACATCCTGCGGGTCAACAGCCTTTATCCTGCGCGCAAGAGCAAGCTGCGCTTCCATCTTCTCTATCATCGTCCCTAATGTCTTGTATGCGCTGTTCCTTGGACCTGCTGCGATATCTGTGGTGTCATGCGTGAAGCCGAATCCCTCGTACTGCTCAGGCTTCCCAAGCCTCCCGCTAACGGTATCCATGAGCTTCACGATATCCTTCGGGTTAGTGTATTTCAACGTCGCCTCGTAGAATTCAAGGGGATACTGGAAGAGCACGTCGATATTATGCGCCTCCTTGTCCACCTCATTGGGATCAATCCGCGAGGTGAGCACAAGCGGCGCATCCATCTGACCCCCGCGCTTGTCGGGGAGATATGAGCGCGAGAAGTTCAGGAGGCCGTCCATCAGCAGCATCACGCAGTCCTCGTCGCCGTCGCACTGGAAGGTAGTAATTCCTGAGCAAATGAGGCTGTGATGGGTATCCACTGTCAGATTATACACAAATTTATCCTGGGAGATTATCTCTTTTCTTTCCACGACTTTATCAATGAAAACATCCTCATCAAAACTGGTTCTTGCATGGCCTTTTTTAGCCAGCCATTTTTCAAGCAATTCTTCAGCATGCTCCTGCTTTTCACCAAGGAAGCCTATATCTTCAATGAATTTTCCTGCTTCGCTTCCATAGATCCTTATTTTATATGAATGGAGCAATTTCGGTTTTCCATAAAATTTTAGAATGAGGTCGCTTTTTATCGCTCTTTCTTCCTCATAGATAGAGTGCTTGATCCCGGAAAACATCAGAAGGAAGGACACACCGCCTATCAGCCATTTATTTACTGAAGTTAAATTGACCTCCAACGTGCTTTGCAGGGAACACGATCCATCTCCGGTGAAATAACCTCTTAAGAATGCACTTATCTTATCCTCTGGCAGGGCATACACAAAGTCTGGAACCCTTTTTGTTTTCGAATCTTTTCCGATCTTCAGTTCTTCAAAAAGCTCAAAGACAAATCTTGAGCATATCGTTACATGGTTTCCTGAAATACTTGGGGACAAACCAAAAACAGCGTTTATTTTTTCAGTTAATAAACGTCTTGTCCATTCTTTTGTAGCGGTTATGGATACCTGGTGGCATCTTATTTGATCCTTCTTAATAAACCCTTCAGCTAAATAAAATCCTAACAGTGATAAGAAATCTTCGTTCACCGCTATGCTGGGCTTTATAGAAACCTTATCTCTTTTACTCCCTAACAGGTAATTTCCTTCATCGATCACATCAGGATTGAATCTGTTGACCATATCTAACGGATACGACTTTCTGTAAATATAATTCGTAAATGTCTTATAACTCATTCCAAGATCGTTGCTTATTTGTGAAAATGATACATCCCCCCCAAAAACATCGAATTCTGTCCTTATCATTACATCTTCCGGTTCGGTTATCGAAAGGAGGTCGATATTCTCTTTAGTTTTGATAGAAGGTCTTTCAAGGTTCCAGGGGATCAACAATTCATCTGCATCCTCCGCCTTCACTTTTGCTCCTGATCTATCCGGAAAAGGATGATCTTTAGTAACGACTATCTTTCTTCCGCTTTTCGTTCTTATTTCGATCAGTTTTTCAGGAGAAATATGTCTTGAAACATGAGTAATGTCAGCCAGTTCGAATTTTTTTGTTTTTATGTTAAAAGCAAATGTTTTCAAACCGTGTATCTTCCTGTATTCAGTTCCAAGATCATCTTTTTCTGTTTTGCCGATAAAGTTTTTCTCAACAAGCTCGCGGATCGTCAAAAGCTCAAAACCATCCCCTCTGTAAACCAGTAATTTTTCATCTCCATGGAAGCAGTTCCTTCTCTTTGCAGCATGGAAAAAGGGATGCGCGTAGCCCACGGACGCAGTCGTGAAACCCACTAGCCTGCCCAGGACTCCTGCTGATGTGTGCGGCGCAAGGCCGATGACAAGCTTCCCTATAAGTTCTGATATGCTGCTGATATTGTAGTACGGATCGACTTTATAATATTTCGTCAGCAGGTCGTCAATGAATCCTGCTGTCTTCAGCAAATATTCTCCGCAATCCTTTGAAACAACGATATCCTGCACTTTGAGTTCAAGTATCTGGTTCTGATCAACAAGCGGTTTTCCGTATACATCCTTATCATATCCCATTCCCTTGAGTTTCTCCACCGGAACGCCAATCTCTTTCGGCTTGATATGCGTAAGCGGCATGTCAGAGAGGTCATACCTCACTGTCCCATCCTTGAACATCACAATACCATGCTTTGCCCTGAGTATCCCCTTCTCAAGAGGCTCAGGCGTCTTGTTCTTTGAGGTCAGACCCAGAACTCCTTTTATCGACACGAGGTTATCCCTCTCCCCGAGGTTCTTTAGCGCAAGCAAGCATTCTGACTTGAAATCTATATCCATCTCCGCGACCGAAGATGTCTCTTTTTTGCACTTCGGACACACCGGTTTCTGGACTTCTATCCTGCAGGACTGGCATTTAAGCAATGGTTGGGTGAACTTCCCGCATGTGCACCTGTTCTTGAACGTCCTTGTCCTGCACGAAGGGCAGAAGCGCTCACCAATATGGACTTTTATCGTCCCTACTTTTTCTTTCTGGACAGTCAGTCCTGTCTTGAATTCATTATTCCTCTGGTCGCCGTTGTCCTCCTCCTCTACATAGTCTTTTGCATGCTGGAGCGACCTGCGCCGCCCTCCTGCCTCGCCGATTGGGAAAAGCACATGCGGCGCCGGCTTCATCTCACGCTTGTCGGATTTCTCGGGGCGTCCCATCCTGCCCCCGATCCGTATCGGCGCACGGCTGCGGATGGTTATCCCGCTCACCTTCGAGACCATATCCATGATGCTTGACTCTGGTGCAGTCCATGTTTTTTTAAGGTCAGCGCCAAGCCCGAGGCATCTTATCAGCGGCAGGGGCTCTTCAATGATTATCTGCTTCTCCCGGACGATATGAGGTACAAGAAGCGTCTCAAGGATGGTCTTGATTTTCTCATCTAGAGGGAACGAGAGATTTTGTGCGTATTTCCCGTTGTTCTGTATATATTCAGCAAGCGCAGTATGGTCATCGATGTTGATATCATGCCATAAATATGTATATTTGGGATGTAGGGGCACTTTGTATGTGACTGATAAAGACAGCGCTTTTTTCTGGTCAGGGTTTTTCAAATCCCCAAGTTCATTTATAGGCGTTTTTGCAGCAAGTTCCTGCACCCACCATTCATAACAATACGAAGACGGGACAAGAGGATGATTGTTCTCAAGAAAATCCCCGAAGTTTATCAGTATCTCACCAATATCAAGGATTCTCTGAACAGAGGGTCTTATCTTGAGAGCCTCCTGCGCCGTGTCCACCCGCAGCACATCCCCGTTGAACAGTCGCACCGTTGGCCCTTCGAGTGTGTCCACAGGCGCTATGCCTGCCGCTTTTCCAGGACGCTCCACTTTTATCTGCGTGCCTGCTGCTATGAAGTCGTCCACCATTACCATCGTGGCCGGGCTGATGCCCGCTGCAGCAAAACTCGTATTCCTGCTCCTTCCGTACCTGAGCCTGAACCCGCCGGGTCTTGATGGATATGAAAAGACAGGTCTGCCTGCTATCAGATCCTGAAGGTACTTGTCCTTGGGTTTAAGCTGCGCCGAAGCATCGTCAATTTTCACTGTCACAATGAATTTCTCAAGAAAGTCCCATCCTGTGAGCTTGAGCTTATCCACATACTTTTTTACTTTCGGGGCTTTTAGAGCAATCCCTTCAGCGATAACAAGCGCCATTCCGCCGCGTATCCTGTTGGTCTCGATGCGCGCAAGGTCGCGCCTGCCTTCAACCTCTGCCTCTTCCGTGGGCTCGCCATCTATACAGATGGGGCAGTTGCTAACTATGAGCCGTATCTCATCTTCTGTGGGAAGATACTGCAGGTGGACAGCCCTGTGATATGCAGCGATCTCTTCTACATACCTCTCCACCTCTTCAGGTCGCGGTATAAAGCGGTTTATCCCCAGGCTTCCACGGATGTAGTCAGCAGCCAGGACAGAAAGCGCCTGTGCAGTACCGCCAGCGCTGCGTATCGGTCCTGCATAATATATCCTGATATATTCCGTTCCGTCGTCGTTCTTTGCAAGATTTATCTTTGCGATGCCCTCGATTGGCGCTGCCACCACCCCTTCTGTGAGAACAGCCATCGATATTCTTACGGCAGCCTCAATGGCATCCCTTTTTGATTCGAACTGCTTGATCTTTCCGCTGGCTACTTCAACACCAAGCT
>JBGOYM010000105.1:0-7432 GCA_041479675.1 Candidatus Methanoperedens sp. | reverse complement strand
GATGGAACAAAAGTTCATGCCTCAGCAAAGGCAAAAGAACTCACATTATTAGAAACTGCTAACACGTTTTTAATAGCGACTTTGAAGCGGGGTACGCTCCTCCACACTTTGAAAAGTGTGGTTTCCGCTACCCCTGCACCCAACGGAGTATTATGAAGATATATGAAAAGTTCAGCGAACTTAAGAAGAAAAAAGAAGGCGCGCTGATAGCCTATATCTGCGCCGGTGACCCGTCTCCTGATGCCACAAAAGAATATGTGACCGCGCTTGTGAGGGGCGGGGCGGATATCATTGAACTCGGGCTTCCGTTCTCAGACCCCACAGCCGATGGACCTACGATACAGGCTGGCATCGAGCGAGCGCTGGATGGAGGGATGACGCCTGATGTTTATTTTAAGACAGTAGGTTCTCTCAGGGTGCATATCCCTCTCGTAGTGATGACATACTACAACATCATTTTCAAAAGAGGGCTTGAGAAGTTCGTAAAGGACTGTGCTGCATCGGGGATTTCAGGGATCATAGTGCCTGACCTGCCGCCGGAAGAGTCAGGAGAGCTATCAGATATGTGTAAAAAACATGATGCAGACCTAATATTCCTCGTTGCGCCCACTACGACAGATGAAAGGATGAAGCGTATACTGGAGGATGGAAAAGGTTTCATATACCTCGTGGCTCGTCTGGGTGTCACAGGAGCAAGGACTGATGTTGCATCATCGACGCGCGAACTGATCCAGAGGGTGAAGACCACAACGCCCAAAGCTGTGGGGTTTGGAATCTCCAATGGAGAACAGGCTGCCCAGATAATTAGCGATGGGGCTGATGGAGTTATAGTTGGCTCTGCTTTTGTGGACATTATCGCAAGTGGGAAGGATGTTCCAGCGAGGCTTGAGGCGCTGGCGAGGGAATTGAAGGAAGGAGTGCGGGGATGATTTTACATTAAATATTATCAGGAAATGATAGGTTATCTGTTGCGATCTCATTCGATCTTACATGAATCGAACCAGTCTTTTTTAAATAATGCATTTGAAATTCCCCTTATCTGTTCAGAAGTCCCCTCAATCAAATAAGTTATAGAAAGTTTAGTATTCTTTTTATCCAATTCCACGCTGATGAATCTATACTTCTTTGTTCCTATCGAAGATAATAACAGGTTTTTTACTTCTACTTCATCAATAATTCTATTTGTATTGATGACCAATTTTTTTTGATAATAACCAACCCCCTGTTTTTCAAATAGTTTATCCAGAAAGATCACGATCCATATCAAAACATAAATACTTACACCTATCGAATATTCGCCAACCCCATTGATTATTCCGAATATCGCGAAAATCCAGATGCTTGCTGCTGTCGTAAATCCAAATGTCTTATCATTGGTTTTTATCAATGCTCCGGCTCCAAGAAAGCCAATTCCAGTAACAATAGCGCTCAGCAGCGGGAGAGGATTTGCAGGTTCAAGAATAGTGGCAGTGATCGCAAGCGCACACGCGCCGACTGAGACAAAAATAAATGCGCCAAAACCTATGGGCTTATGAGATTTTTGCCTTTCGACCCCAAAAACACATGACAGAGCGAATGTAATAAATAATCTTAACAATATAACTGATATTTCCATATATTTTTCTTAACCTTGTATAGTATGTTGACCTATTTTTCTGTTTTCTTCACTTTCTCTATAATATCCCACGCTATCTTCGCATTCATCAGATAGTCATCCACAGAAGAAAGCATTGTACCTATCTTATCAGCAGAAAAAGTAACTGTTGCAGAATCATTATCGACTTCTGTTCTTATTCCGCTCATATTGTCGGGTGAAAGTGATCGTGCTAAAATACTGACAATTTTCCCAGCATTTTCGCATTTAATGGTGAGCTTCCCTTTGACCTTCATCTCGTCTTCCGCATCTGCGTTCCTATAACAGAATCCAATACCTCTATGAATTTCTTCGCAGTCCCTTTAGGGATCGAAGCGCCTGATGCGACATCATGACCGCCGCCCATGCCGCCCACAGACGTTGCGGTCTCTCTCATCGCGAAAGCCAGGTCAAGCCCGGCAGCCACCAGGTTCCTTGTCCCCCGCGCCGATATCTTTATCCTGTCCTCAACATCGTTGAGCGTAATGAAAGGCTTATCTGAATAGAGGTAACGGGTCATCGTCCCTGCTATCGCGCCTGTGCCACCGGCATCATCAAGCATCACATACCTGATATTTTCACCCGACCTGATCTGTGCCTGCGCTTTCCTGACCGTTTCGATTATCTTTTGCTGGTTTTCCCGAGCTGTTGCTATTGCCTCTTTCACCGCGGAAATATCCCGCATGCACACTGAAAGACCGACCCCGGATTTTTCAGCATTCCCGCAAGCGTTAAGGATATTCACAAAATCGTAAACGTTGGGAACGACCTCCGTATTCAGGATGAGAATATCACCAATCAATGATTCAATAGCAGAGATGCTCCCCTGTTTTGCAAGTTTCAATGCTATCAATGAAGAAAATTTGATCAATTGTTCTTCTGTAAGATCATTTATCCTTCCTTTTATTCCAGCTTCATCAAGGAACGTCTTTATCTTCTCCTTATCTCCTGTGATATCAAGAAAAGGGTCAAGACTGTACTCAAAAAGTTCCTCTATCGGGTCGCCGCCCATGCGCAGCCCTTTTTTAACAGTTACTGCTTTATTCTTAACAGCTTCGTCCAGGATGAATTTATTGGCGCCCTTCATTGCCTGCTTATCACCGATAGCTCCCACAAGCGCAAGACCGGCAAGGTCAATGTTATCTCCCATATGCCTTGCCACCATATAGGCACCGCAGGAAGCACTGAACTCGGTTGAACCGTTAATTCCCACAAGATGAGGGTTGAAATGGGTGTGTTCCAGCGTACCGGTCGGTTTGTGATGATCTATTATTATGGCGTTCTTTACCTTTGAAGAAAGCTCTGACTGACCGCTCCCCATATCGCAAAGAATCACAGCTTCCTGTTGTGTCTTTTCGATCATTTCGACAATTGAATGATCGAACTGGCTTACGATCGTGGCATGGAACAATATCTGCCGCCTGTGCAGCGCATTGCACATGATACCTGCGGCAGATAATCCATCTGCATCGTTATGCGATATGAGCCTTACAGCATCATATTCTAAGATAGCAGATGCTGCCTGTTCGCCTAAGACCTCCAGTTGAACCAGGCTCTCATCTTCATCAGTCATCGTGACTTATCTTGAAATCAACATCTCGGCTTTCTGTGTGGAAAACTTCCAATCTTCAGGAAGCACGCCTTCCCTGTGGTAATATTTTTCAAGTCGGCGTATCTTGGAAACCATGTTATTGAGAGAGCGTTTGTTATGTGCATCCTTCGGGTTCTTATCAATATGTTTCTTGAGATCAAGCACCTTTACGATAAGGTTACGGATATCTTCGGGAATTGCTGATGCCTGTTTGTTTTCCTTTAAGATGGCAACTATCTTTTTCCCGGTCACAAGGGTGACATCAGGTACACCATAGCGGTCCCTTAAAGTCATGCCGATCTCGCTTGAAGATTTTCCCTGGTTAGCAAGCTGAAGAATTGTCTTTTCTATTTCATCTTTATTAGTGTTCGACCATTTGACAGGCTCTGTCCTGTAGGGTTTTTTAGAACCCGCCTGTCCTTTTCTGCGTGTATGCATTCGTGCCAATTGAATTTCCTCCAATAATTATTATTTTATATTTTTATGTTTTATTCCTGTTCTGTAAAAGCGAAGGCAAACCTTAATGGAACATGTATATTAAATAACTTGTGATGAGAGCGGCATCGTGTAACTATGGCGTCATTATAGCGTCTGTCTTTAGGATAGAGAAATTTCCTTTTTTCCACAGATTTTCGACCTCAGCGTAGTGGATTTTACCATGTTGTTTAATTTTCTAATGAATGGTTATAGTGTAATATGTTACACTAGCATTTTACAATAGGAATCTGAGCATTTCTGAATGAAAATTACGAATCGAGAGTGGGAATTATAGGGTTTAATTGAGTTCGATACCTAAAAATACTCAAAGGAATTCTCGCTGATGCAGGAGATGATCCAGCATCGGGTTTCGGTTTGCCTACAGTTCCACCTTAAATTTTTTTCAGATGTCTGAAGATAAAATTTTATTAATAAAATTAATTTATGTGCAAGGCTTACCTGACCAAAACATATTTAATGATTGACATTAATATAAGTTCGTTAGAATACGAACATTATTAAAAGATAACAGGATAACATGAGATCAGAAGATGCAAAAAAGAGAACGAGCTTTCATTCAAGATTCGATAATTCAAAGACGCTTGCTGACATCTTTGAGGTCGTGAAGGCTGCAGTATGGGATAATCAGAGAGCAAGCCGTGGCGGTCTAATGCTGGGCATTGCCAACCTGGGAAACCATCCACAGGGATTTCTGGGAGCTTTCTACCCGGTGGGTACCAATGTGATCGTAATGAACAAAATACCTCTTGAGAGGATAAAAGAGACACGACCGGAGCTATACAAACCTTATATATTCCATGTTCTGCTTCATGAATACCTGCATACCCTGGGATACTTGAATGAAGGTGGGGTCAGGCAGATGGTGATCGATATCACAAGGAACGTATTCGGAGAAGAGCATCTGGCTACTATGATTGCACTTGATACAAATCGATTTTTCAAGAACCTTGTCTATCCTGATGCGGCATGGCAGCCTGATGAAACAAGAATGGAACTTGTCGGGGGTTTTGACAGGGAAAGCGCAAGTTACATCGGTTAATGATAATTCTGGTATTGTTCAAATAGTGACAAAAATTGTTCAATAAATCTTGAAAGAATAAACCGGATACTGGTGATGGTGGAAAATAGCTGGCTAAGTACGGGCAGGCATCATGCTTTGAAGGAGCTTGGGAACCTGCTGGACCGCCAGCATGAGCTTGAAAAGGATTAACTTCAAGACCCTTGTGGCTCTTTTTGAGGAGCTTCACGGTGAGATAAGAAAGAGGCTCGCCGGGAACCCCGGAAAAGTCCATATCGTTTTTTATTTTTTGCTTTTTCATAACTGGTCTGCAGCAAGTTTCCTTATATTATCCGCTATCCTCGACCCGACACGATCCACTTTCATAAGTTCTTCCCGCTTTGCGGTCATTATCTTCTCAACGCTTCCAAAATAACCGAGCAGATTTCCTGCCACAACCGGACCAATGCCCGGGATCGATGACACGACATATTCCTTTAATTCGCTTTGCGAGAGGCTGCTGCGCTTTCCATGCAAATTGAATGGTTTTTTCCTGCAATTCTGTTCTTTTTGCGCGATCATGAAAATGACCTGCGCAGTCTCTGCCTGATTGAGCGTATATAGCGTTGGTATGCGCATGAGGGCAATGGTATTGAGAAAGCCCTGTATCGCCAGTGGATTTACTCTGCGTTTTGAATAAAAGAACGGATCTTCACCTTCCATTATGAGGATTGGCAGCCTGTACGATCTTGAAAGATCCATAAGCTGTGAAAATAGTTCCCTGCGTTCGAACATGGTGGCAAAGAAGTCATCAACCGTCTTTCTTTCAAATGCCACGCGGTCACTTACGACATAGTCCGCTACTTGCAGGGCAGCGAACTCGATGTCTGCGCCAAACCTTTGAAGTTCCTCTATAACTCCTCCGCGCATCTCCCGATGATCAATTACTATTTTCATTCCCTGTGCCTCCTGACAGTATATTGATATAGGTATTTTATATGGAAATGCCAAGCGTCGTGAAAGTATTGTTTATGAAAAAGTCACTGGGTGCAACAACTATTGCCCATCCTGCCCCGGCATGGGTGATTGGAACGTATGACAGGGAAGGAAAAGCGAACGTATCGACAGTAGCATGGGGCGGGATCTGCTGTTCCAAGCCACCATGTGTCGCCATATCTCTTCGGAAAAATATGTGAGAGAAGCAGATTATTTCGGTACCATATCGGGCAGGGATGCGGATAAGTTCAGTGAAACCGGGCTTACCAGCGTGAAGAGCGACCTGGTGGATGCTCCGTATGTTAAGGAATTCCCTCTTGTCCTTGAGTGTAAGCTTTTGCACACAATTGAAATCGGACTGCATAACGAGTTTATCGGGGAGATCAAGGATGTCAAGGCGGATGAGGATGTGCTGGGGAAAGATGGGCTTACTGATATTGAAAAGTTAAAACATGTCATATTCACACCGGATACTGCAGGATATTATGGGATTGGCAAATATCTTGGGAAGGCGTTCTCTATTGGAAAGAGATGGCGGAAAATTGTATAGGGGATTTTAAGTCTTGATGCTGCGAAAAAGTAATAAAAGATTAATTTGATGCGCCGGGCGACCTCATGTTTATAACTCTCAGCCGGGGTATTCACAGCATGCGATCGGGCGCGCCCCTGCATCAGAAAGCGAAAAAAGCGCTCTTCAACCCGATCCTTTAAAATAATTCTATCTACCTTTCGGTTTCTTTTTCGTATCCAGAATACCTTCAATGATATCAGTCGCCATAAAAAATCCAGCCGTTCTCAGCTCATTAATTATTTTCTGGAGTTCAAGTTTATCTTTTATCGGACAGAGTTCATAGCCCACTTTAAGCAATCCCAGTGTGCCTGTTATCTTCACATGTTCTTTCTTTGCGAGTTTCCTTGCATCAAGATCATCAAGAGCCGCTATCCAGCCATGTTTTCTTGCCAGCGCAATAACGCTCGCTTCGCCGTCATGCAATATGAAAAGATATTTTTCAAAATCCTGCACCTTTTCTATGCCTATCCATCCGCCATTTGTCTTCAGGGCTGATATGGCTTCCGGGAATATGATCTCCTCTTCTACAGTGTGCGGAATGATGGCTTTGGCACTTAACGGGTTTAATATCTCCTTTAGCAGCGGAAACCTTCCGATCTCAGCGAACGCACTTATTACGCTTGTATCCAGGACTATCAATCTTTTGACCCCTTCAAAGTTTCATAGTCCTCGTAAAGCTCTCTTACTCCTTCCACTCCAATTCTGGGTTTAATGCCTTTTTCAATAAGGATCTCTTTCATTCTGGTTATTGAGACCCCCGCTATTCCGGCAGCTTTGGCAAGTGAGACTTTTTCCTGCCTGTATAGTCCCACTGCAATCTCTTTCTCATCGTATTCCCTGAGCATATGGCGCAGCGCGTCACGAACAGCTTCGGCTATATTTCCATATAACCCTGCATCTATCAACCGCTTTATTTTTATCTCGAACTCACCTTTTATTTCAACTGTAGTAGGCATCAGATCACTTGAATATTTATTGATTTTTTCAAGTTAAATAGTTATCTTTTTCTCTCCCTCATGCTTACCACGCAATAATTATTGCCGGTATCTCTGTATATTTATATGCACCTGCTTATTTGCATCAGTTTGTATCTAATAAAAAGGTGAATAAATATGTCAATACAAAGAAGGGATCGTCTTTGCTGTT
>JBGOYM010000104.1:0-7439 GCA_041479675.1 Candidatus Methanoperedens sp. | reverse complement strand
TATCAACAGGTCTGCCGTTTTCCACGGTCTCGGTTATGATATCATCAGCATCTTCGGGAGCTACATTCTGGTAGAAGGTGCCATGTGGATAGATTACTACTATAGGGCCGCGTTCACAGAATCCATGACATCCTGTTATGTTCAACTCGACCCTCCCATCCAACCCTCTTGTTTTAATGGCATCTCTTAGCCCATCTGCTGCACCTTTACATCCCGTTGCGACACATCCCGTGCCGCCGCACACGGTTATTCGGGTTTTGTCCGGATCCCTGGCAGCTTCTAATTCATGACGCAGTTTCTCCAGTTCTCTTGATGATGATATTCTGCGTTGATCCATGCTCACACCTTTTTACCTTTTAGAATGCTCGCCACTTTTGAGGGATTCATGTGGCTGATATACTCTTTATCCTTTACCACGACCGGACCCATTGCGCACGCCCCGACGCAATTGACCGTTTCAAGCGTATATTCTCCATCCGGCGTCGTATCCCCGGCTTTTAACGCCAGCCTGCGCTCTACTTCTTCAAGCACATTCTGCGAGCCGCGGACATGACAGGCTGTGCCCATGCAAACGTGAACAAGCTGCCTGCCCCGGGGTTTAAGAGAGAATGCCTTGAAAAAGGTAGCCACACCGAACACCTGCGTTCTGGGGATGCCAAGCCGACTTGCTGTATGCTCAAGCGCGTCGCGCGGCAGATATCTATACTTTTCCTGAATGTCCTGCAATATCGAGATAAGTGAACCCTGCTGTGCATCGTATTTATCGATAATAGAATCCACTGCGGATATGTCGATGGTATTCTGTTCCTTTTTTTTCATGAATGCTCCTTTTGATGTTGATAATCAGTTCCTGTCAAGATCATGTCCACCCACTTACCTACTATATACTATATAAAAACAGAAAAATTTGAACAAATCATCCTTTATTTATATAGAGGAAACATATTTCCGCTTCCTTAGCGCAATATTTATATAATGGAAACTCCCTTCCGTTTCCTTGTGTTCGCGAGAACACAATAACAATTTGTTAGTATTTAGAAGAAGACCTGTCTGAAATAGACGGAGTCATCTTCTTCCCAACCAGGAGGAAATATGAATCTTAGACAACCAAATGCGAATGAAGTGACGCAGACCTATAATAGGTCAAAGAGCGTATCACCGATGTCGGGGATATGCACACGATGTGTGGACGGATGCCGCGGCAACTGTGAAATATTCAAATCATCGTTCAGGGGACGCGAAGTGATATATCCCGGACCTTTCGGGAATATAACAGCAGGCGCGGACAAGAACTACCCAGTAGATTACTCCCACCTTAATATACAGGGATATGCCGTTGGCGCCTTTGGACTTCCCGATGGAGAAGATCCAAATCCGGACACGGCGACATTCCCGAGAGTGAACACTGAAGTTGAATACGGCTGGGACAAGAAAGTCCGCATGAAAGTGCCCATATTCACAGGCGCCCTGGGCTCGACCGAGATCGCTCGGAAGAACTGGGAGCACTTCGCAGCCGGCGCTGCAATCTCAGGCATCACGCTTGTTTGTGGAGAGAACGTATGCGGCATTGATCCCGGACTTGTTCTTGACAGCAACAAAAAGATCAAGAAATCCCCGGAAATGGACAGGCGCATCACCACATATAAAAAATACCAGGAAGGCTATGGCGAGATACTCGTCCAGATGAATGTGGAAGATACAAGACTTGGAGTGGCTGAATATGTCTCATCCAAGCACGACCTTGATACCATCGAACTTAAATGGGGACAGGGCGCAAAATGCATCGGTGGAGAGATTAAGGTTGACAGCATCGAGCGGGCGATCGAACTCAAGAAAAGAGGATACATTGTAACACCCGACCCTCATGACCCGGCGATCGCAGCCGCATATAAGGAAACTGCTATTAAGGAGTTCGAGCGACATTCAAGGCTTGGCTTTGTCACCAAAGATGGATTCATGACAGAAGTTGACCGCCTCCGCGACCTTGGTTTCAAGAGAGTGACGCTGAAGACTGGCGCATACTCCATGGTCGAACTTGCGATGGCTATCAAATACTGCTCTGAGGCAAAGATCGACCTTTTGACAATCGACGGCGCACCGGGCGGAACAGGCATGAGCCCGTGGCCAATGATGGAAGAATGGGGCATCCCGACCTTCTATTTGCAGTCGCTTGCTTATGAATTCGCAGAAAAGTTGAGCAAGAAAGGAGAGAGAGTACCTGACCTTGCGATGGCAGGCGGTTTCTCAAGCGAGGACGGCGTGTACAAGGCTCTTGCAATGGGTTCACCATACTTCAAAGCGGTTTGTATGGGACGCGCATTGATGATACCCGGCTTCGTGGGCAAGAACATCGGCAGATGGATAGATGAGAATGATCTTCCCAAGACCGTATCTGAATTCGGCAAAAGACCAGAGGAGATATTCGTGTGCTACGAAGAGCTTTCACAGCGCTTTGGCGACGACATGAAGCACCTCCCTCTTGGCGCGCTTGGCATCTACACATACGCCCAGAGGTTCAGGACCGGACTGCAGCAGCTCATGGCAGGATCGCGCAGGTTCAATATATCCACAATAAACAGGAACGATGTTATGTCGCTCACAGAAGAAGCTTCAAAGATCTCAGGTATCCCATATGTTATGAATGCGTACAGGGAAACCGCAGAAGCAATACTAGATGAGTAATTTAATAAGACAAGGCTTTGCAGTCAGCAGAGCCTGATTTTTTTTTCCCATTAAAATCCGCATTCACTTGCGTTTTTCTGTTGTCCCATTTTTCTTGAGAGTGTTTTCTATCCCGCCGCGCTTTTTCCTCAACGACCTGATACTCAGATAATAATAACCTGAGATCACAGCGACGCATACTATCAATATTATTGAAAAATAAGAAAATAGCACTGGAGCGTTCCTCTGGTAGTATTTTACCGATATCTGGTATGGATACGGGTTTTGCCATATCAGCACTTCTCTTCCAATAGCGTCAGTTGTAACATTATCTGGTTCAGGGCTGGGAATTCCCAGGAATCTTGAACCCGTGGTATGACCCGGTGGCAGGATAACTCTGACGCTCGTGTTCTCTTTTGTCGTTCTTACAAAATCAAGACCATCGGATTGGGTGAATGCCACGAACCCGGAAAATTCTGAACTGAAATCGAACCTGATATAACTCCTTCCCATAATCGGCTCTGAAGTTACATTGAAAGTCACATTCTCTCCGGAATAATTCACAGCCACAGGATCCCTGAAATTCGTTTCGGTGCTGTCTTCGAGCACGTATTTAATAGTGGTTTCGTTGGTTACACTGTCCACCACCTTCACTGTGGACCCATTGAGGTAATATAGTGTAGTGTTTTCAATACCTGGAAGCTCATACTGTCCTGGAGCTCCAGCCGGGACTTCAGAATAAATGCATCCTGACGCCAAAAAAAATAGTAGAAGAATCAGGAACCATAACTTCATCACTGCACCAGCATGATAGCTTCCATCTTTGAAAAATATTCCTCATTCGAAGGTATCCTCCCTAATGTTGAAACAACGGCTGCTAGTTCTGCCGAACCTAAATATACTTTCGCATTCTTACCCATGCGGTTATCAAAATTGCGCGTGGAAGTGGAGAACACAAAGGCGTTATCTGCAACCCTTGCCTGGTTGCCCATACACAGGCTGCATCCCGGTATCTCCAGTCTTGCTCCAATCTTTTTAAATACGTCATATTCGCCAGTTTCTTTAAGATGTTCTTCCACCAGTCTTGTGGGTGGTGAAATCCATAGCTTCGATGCGCTCTTCCCCTCTTTCCTGAGTATTTTTGCAGTGTTGCTGAAATGACTTAAATTCGTCATGCATGAACCAATAAAGACCTCGTCTATCTTTTCACCCGCAGCATCAGAGAGCGGCTTAATGTGGTCAGGATCATTGGGGCATGCAAGCAGTGGTTCTCTGATCTCTGACAGGTCGATGTCTATTGTATCCACATATTCCGCGTCATCATCCCTTTTAAGAAGCGTTGGATGAGAAAGCCATTCTTCCATTTCCTTTATCCTGTTTTCAAGAGCAGCGCTGGAATAGCCCTCTTTTGATAGTGATTTCAATATTGAAATGCTGTCCTTCAAATACAGGGAAACATTTTCCTCTGAAATCGCGATCACCGCTGCTTCAGCCGAGCGTTCCGCGCTTGAATCGGTTAGTTCAAATGCTTCTTCGACCGAGAGGTCAAGTCCTTCTATTTCCATTATCCTTCCATTAAAGACGTTCTTCTTGTTCTTCTTAACAAGAGAGAGTTTTCCCTGATGCATTGCAAAATACGGAATGGCATTCACGGCATCCCTCAGGAAAATCCCTTTCCTGAGTCTTCCCTTAAAACGCACGAGCACGCTTTCAGGCATGTCAAGCGGCATAAAGCCAAGCGCCGCAGCAAAAGCCACAAGACCGCTTCCTGCCGGGAAAGATATGCCGATAGGAAAACGCGTGTGGCTGTCACCTCCTGTTCCAACCGTATCTGGAAGGAGCATCCGGTTCAACCACGAATGGATTATGCCATCCCCGGGTTTTAACACCACGCCGCCTCTGTCTCTGAAAAATATAGAGAGTGTCTTGTGCATCTCCCTGTCTTCAGGAGTGGGATACGCAGCTGTATGGCAGAATGACTGCATGACCAGAGGGGCATCGAATTCAAGGCAGACAAGTTCTTTGATCTCATCAGCGGTCATGGGACCTGTTGTGTCCTGTGAGCCCACAGTAGCAATTTTCGGAAGGCACGACTGCCCGGGGCGGACGCCTGCAATACCGCACGCTTTCCCGACCATCTTCTGCGCCAGGGTGAAACCGCGGGAGGATGCCTGCGGTACTGAGGATTCAATGAACGTTGATTTTCTTTTTCCGAGGGCTTCCTGCGCCTTTCTTGTTAGTTCTTTTCCGATTATAAGTAAGAGCCTGCCACCTGCCCTGTACTCATCTGGAAGCGTTTCTGGTTCAAGCCTGAATTCCGTTATCTTGCTCCCGTTTTCATCAAGTATCATACGCCGAACGAAATCTATTGTAATTGTGATTCCGCTTTTCAGTCCCGACACATCGCACCTTATGGGAATGGCGCCGCTGTCGCGGGCGGTATTGAAGAATATGGGGGCGATCTGGCTTCCCAGAATGATGCCGCCCCTGCGTTTGTTCGGGACTCCTGGAATGTCCTCGCCTATCCACCAGATGACGGAATTCATGGCTGATTTCCTGCTGCTACCTGTTCCGACAACGTCGGCTACAAAAGCTATCGGATACCCCTTTTTTTTAAGCCCTTCAATTTCAGAAATAGCGTTGTGGTAGCGGTTCTCCAGCATGTGGAGGGCGTGGAGCGGGATGTCCGGACGGCTCGCAGCGCGCGATGCAGGAGAGAGGTCGTCGGTATTTACCTCACCTGGCACTTTGAAAACTGTTACTGTCAATGAATCAGGGAGTCCGGGGCTTCCAGTGAACCACTCTGCGCTCGCCTGGCTTTCCATGACTTTTTTTGCATGTGGATTTGATCCTGAGAGTTCCTGTATTTTATCAAAGAACCCGAAAACCAGTATCGTATCTGAGAGTGCTTCTGCCGCTACGCTCCCAAGCTCCTCATCTTCAAGCAGTTCTATAAGCGTTTCAAGGTTATACCCCCCTTTCATCATCCCAAGCATCTTTACTGCATCGCGCGGTGAAACTACCGGAGACTGCTTTTCGCAAAGTGCGATGCGTTTTAGAAGGTTTGCTTTTTCAAGTGCTGCGGGGTCAACACCAGGAGGGACATGGTCTCTTAGCAATTTAAGTATTAATTCATTTTTTCCCGCTGGCGGGTCAAACACAAGGTCTGAAATAGCTGCTACCTTCGGGGCTGAAAGCGGCAGGGGCGGAATGCCCTGTTTTTGCCGCTCTGTTATGTGAGCCTGATAATCTTGAAGTACTGGTGGAATCATTTGCATCCTGAATGTACTTATGTTCTATTAATTTAACGATGGTGAACAAATATCACGGTTTTTCATCATATCATAAGCAAGAAAAGCCATACCGGAATAAATAACAAGCTGCGTCCATCGTGGTCTTCCTTCTTGAATATATCCTTCGTCACAACAACCCCTGTCTTGAGTCCTTCTATCTCCATGAATTCCAATAGTCCTTTAAGGTCAGCATTTGTAGGATGCTCCCTATACTTCACTTCGACAGGGATTACTTTTTTTGAGTCATCGTATACAAAATCAACCTCATATTTATTCTTCCAGTAATAAGGTTCAAAGAAGGGCTTTGACTCACGACCCTTCTTGATCAGATGCCATGCCACTACATTTTCGGCAGCTTTACCATCATCCCTGTCCAGAGTAAGTGCTCTTCTTAGTCCCTCTTCCCAGAAATAGGGCTTCTTTGCTCTCTTTTCCGCTGCTTTTTGGGATGGTGCATAAACATCTGCTATGAACACCATCATGGAACTCTGGAGATAATAAAGGTAGAGTTTAACGGTCTCCCGGTCGATATCAAGCCGTTCAGATAATCCCTTGTAAGTAAACCTGTTCGTTGAAATAGCTGCAATATCCCTTACCATTTTTTCAAGAAGTATAGGGTCTTTCACCTTGAACACGCTTACTATATCCCTGAACAGGATCAAAGCGAAGTAATCTTCAACAATTGTTCTTTGCCACTGCTGCATATCCTTTATCTTGAACCATTCCGGATATCCGCCTGTATCGAAGTACTGGTTTAGAAAGTACTGTATGCTCTGTTTGCCAGTAATGAGGTTGTGGTATTCTTTTTCTATGTCTTCAAAATTATCAAGGTCGAGTCTTTGTTGAGGCATATCGATATTATTGAATTCAAGATATTCGCGGAATGTCAGAGGGAAAACGTCAATGAATCGTATCCGCCCTGCAAGGCTTTCGGATGCATCCAGATACAGGAGGGTTTTTGAAGAGCCTGATATTATGAACCGGCATTTTGCATGTGCATCGATATAGTATTTCAATTGCAACTGCCAGTCTTTCATGACATGTATCTCATCGAGAAGAAAATAAGTTGATCCTTTTGTCGGGTCTATCCCTGTGATCTCATGATATGTGTTCAGAATATCATGGATGCTGTCCATTTTTCCGATCAGGTCATCCATTTTTGCATAGACTATCTCTTCCGGTCTTCTTTTTTGGAGCAGTTGGTCTAAATACTGGAATAATATGGTCGTTTTCCCGCTGCGCCTTATTCCTGAGAGGCAGATGATCCGTTCAAGTCCGTCTGTTTCCTGTATCTTATCCAGATAATCCTTTCTTTTCGTCCCTCTATCGGATTGAGTGACATTTTTTGTCTGCCACCAGTAGTTTCTTTTTTTGAGATAGTTTATCAGGAACTCTTTATCCATGTGCAAGTATGGTACGCATGATTTATATATATGTTGCGGTTTGTGTTTGCACTAGTGTGGGCGAAAACAGAGATTTGCGCGC
>JBGOYM010000103.1:0-7446 GCA_041479675.1 Candidatus Methanoperedens sp. | reverse complement strand
TGAATGCCTTCCGTAAGTCCCATGAAAAGCCCGTAGAAACCAAATAAAACCCAAATAACTGCGGTATCTCTTGCAATGGCAAAACCATAGTACAAAACAGCAAAAAGCACAAAACCAAGGAGTATCACCCTTTTCTTCCCGAACCTGTCTGCTGCAATGCCGGCGGGAATAGCTGACAGGGAATAGCTGAGATTGAACAATAGATAAACCATTGGAATCATGACAGTGGGCTTTCCAGTGGGAATCCCTATCTGCTGAGCCCTGAGTATCAGAAATACGTCGCTTGAATTACCTATGGCAAATATAGCTGCAATCAGAACAAAGAACTTAAATCTCCAGTCAAAATGGCTTAGTGTAAGTTTTGGTCTCTCTGAATGAGCTATAGATACCTTTTTCTTTTCTGTTATAAAAAAGATAATTAAGAGCACTGCAATAATCCCCGGTATAATGGAAAGCCAGAAAACCTTCTTGTAATCATTTAAAAATATAGCGAGTAAGAAAAAGGCAATAGCAGGGCCAATAACCGCACCCATTGTATCGAGTGAACGGTGAAAACTGAATGCCCTTCCGAGATGTGTTTTTTCTGAAGACTCGGCAATAATGGCATCGCGCGGCGCAGTTCGAACCCCTTTACCAAATCTGTCCATAAACCGTGAACCCATCACATGATGCCAGTTGTCCTGAATTCATCGAGGATAATAAACATAAAGGCAATCGAAAACATAAATATTGCATGAACAGAAAATAATTATTTTCTTCTGACATCTACGCCTCAGATTAGGGGCTCCAGTCCTCAAAAAAGTGGTCCATGGCAGAGGTCTTGCCTATGGGGATATGCCCATAAAGAATTGACAGCTGTTTCCCTGCCTCTGATTTCGGTTCTTTATCGACGGCTACTTTCCACATTGCCGCAACGAGACCTGACCTGTCAGCGCCAGCCTGACAGTGTATTGGTAAAGGACGAGGCGCAGATTTGAAAATCTCCAGGAGTTTCTGGACATCTTCTTTATTTGGTTCTTGGAATGCAGATAAAGAGATGTCGTAATGTGCCGTATTTTGTTCTGCGCTAACCTTTATTTCTTCAATATACCACGTTGCATCTGGATTCTTACCGCGCAGATTCACTACGCTCCTGATGTTATACTTTTTAATATAGTGTTCAAGCTCGTCCCTGTCGAGATGGGCGGATCTGTAAGCTACGCCTGTTGTGATCGGATGGAAGTTGCCCTGTTCTCGTTTTCAAGTTCTGCCTTCAAGACCTTACCCGGAACTGCTTGTAAGGCTGCATTTACAGCGGAATCGAAGGATATTTTTGCCTTCCCTGCGTATCCAGCCTCGTCATCGCTTTTAATCTGGATGCTACCTGTTTGTTTTGCCTGATGTGCACTCGTAGCTACTCCTCCTATGACAAGAATGACCACAAGAACAATGCCGATGACTGTCCATGTTTTTCTCATCTCTTATCACCTCCTTTCATATGAAATGAAATTCTTAAGCTCGTGTTCAGCTTACGATTCCATTATAGAAAGGGGAAGATTACAGGAAGATGAACGCAGAAAAATGGCGGCTATCCCTTCATAATGTAAACTGAAAAGCAGAGATATGACGGAGATGTTTAATAGCTTTAAAAGAAGAACTGGAAAGACATGGTGAATTACTTTTTAAAAAGAGAAGATACCTGTCTTTGCTTATCCGGTCAAGTGTGCTTGTACTTGTCAAGACTTAATCTGACAAACCCATTCCCCATTCCCGTATCTTTTCTTAGTAATCAATTAATTCGCTAGTAACATTTCAGTTACACGGGGTAGATAAGAAGGATTCAGTAACGCCGAAAGATGAATAACGCACCCGTTACTGAAGGGTTACATTCGATATGTGATTATTATTGATATCATCAAGGAGTATTTGATACTCTTTTGGAGTTAAATGCCAGGTTCCTGGCCTGAAAGGGTTATCAAGATCGTCAATAACAATATAGATTGTATATGCTAACAACCCGATGCTTACTGTAAAGATGTAATCGAGCCAGGGATTTTTCACGCCTATGAAAAGAGAAAGGCTGATCAAGAGAATGTCAGCAAAAATGAGCGTATTTTTTAAAATGTGAGGGATATGGCTTCCGCTCTGGTAAATTCGCCTCTTCCGATTTCTTATGAGGTCATTAAAACGTGTTAAAAGTGGTAGCCGGTGTGTTTTTTCTGTCAGCCCTATAATAATATTATTACGGAAAGAATCTAAAATCTTTTCCCCTTCCGCACTGCTTTTCCCTTGTTCCATCGCAGGCCATTCCTGTTGAGTGAATGAAAGATAATTTTTTATAGATTCAAGAGCTTTTTGTTCAGTATCTTTTGATAAATACCGGGACCAGAACCATAATTCCCGAAGATCATCAGTCTCTCCGTGAATAGCTTCAACAAGCTCATTCCAGTGTTCCCACTCTTTCTGAATGGTAAAAGCGGCAAGAATGCTGAAAATAAGACATGTTGCTGAGTAGAGCCATGGGATACCACCTAAATCCTGCAAATCTATTCTTAAAATTTTCCCATGATCGATTGTCCGAATCAACCAAAATGCTGAAGAGAAAACAATGAGAAAAAGAATTATTTTTGGAATAAACTTTATTCTTTTTAACTGCATAATAAAAACTATTTTATATGTATCATCATTCTTTTTCAAATGGTTATCATTCAAGCCTTGTCATAAATCTGGTATCATTGATTAAAGATGTAACAATACCAAATTGAAAAGAGGCAAAATTGCAAGCAACAGGTTCTTTAAATCTCAAGAGCACATCTGAATATAAGAACATCCCGTTGGAAGGTGTCCTTCAATCATTAGAGGCAGCAACAGACGGCCTTCCGGATTCTGAAGCGGGAAACAGGCTCCGGACATTCGGTTATAACGAAATTCCAGAGACAAAGAAGAATCCCTTCCTCGAATTTGTGTTGCGTTATTGGGGGCCCATGCCGTGGCTGCTGGAACTGGCGATGGGACTTTCATTAATATTGGGACATTATCTTGAAGGGATAATAATTTTTGCATTGCTGACGTTAAATGCCGTCATAGGGTATAAGCACTCCAGCAGTTCACAAAAGACCGTCGAGCTTCTGAAGAAAAAACTGGCTGTCAGGGCAAAGGTATTGCGGGACGGCAAATGGACGATGAAAGAGGCGAGGGAGATCGTGCCCGGAGATATTATAGCCGTAAAACTCGGCGACATAGCGCCTGCCGACGCCATGATTGTGAACGGTGAACTCTCTGTAGACCAGTCTGCCCTGACAGGCGAATCCCTGCCTGCAAGTGCTCATCAATCGGATATTGTCTACTCAGGTTCTGTAATACGACAGGGAGAAGCCAGATGTGCAGTGGTCAATACCGGCGGGAATACATTCTTTGGCAAGACAGCCGAACTGGTCAGGACAGCACAGCCGGAGTCCCATCAGGAAGAAGTGATGATGGCTATAGTCAAGTACATGATGTATCTGGGCTTAGCCGCATCAGTCGTGGTCTCACTGTACGCCCTCATGATGCATATCGGCGTATTGACGATATTGACATTCATTGTAATTTTCCTTATGGGAGCGGTGCCTGTGGCGCTTCCGGCGGTGCTCACCATAGTGCAGGCGGTCGGCGCGATGGAGCTTGCAAAAAAAGGAGCGCTGGTAACGAGACTGGACTCGATAGAAGATGCCGCTTCCATAGATGTCCTGTGCCTCGACAAGACAGGCACCATAACGCAGAACAGATTGACGGTCACAGACAGCATACCGTTTCCGGGCTACACAAAGGAGGATGTTGTCAAAATGGCATCACTGGCGTCCAAAGAAGAGGGCATGGATATCATAGACCTTGCAGTTATTGAATATGCCAAAAATACGGGAATCGATTTGAATGCCTACAGGCAGGTCTCATATACGCCTTTTAATCCTTCGATCAAGAGGACAGAGGCGATTTTTGAATCAGGTGGAAAACAGTTCAGGGCGGTTAAAGGCGCAGCACAGATAGTTATATCCATGTGCAGGGGATTGGATAAAGAGGATAGAGAGAAGGCAAACAAGGCTATAGATGAGTTCTCCCTGAAAGGCTACAGGACCATAGCAGTTGCCGGGTCGGAAGACGATGACATGGATAATCTCAAGCTTGCAGGTCTGCTATTTTTGTCCGACCCGCCGAGGCCTGATGCAAAAGAGATGGTAGAGAAGGCAGGAAGGCTCGGAATAAAACCGATGATGCTGACCGGTGATAATATCGCCATAGCAAAAGAGATAGCCGGTCAGGTGGGCATCGGCGCTAAGATTATCCGTCTGGCTGATATTGAAGGTTTAAGCGAAGATGAACAGTTAAGGATTGTTGGAGGAAGCAATGGGATTGCGGAAATCTATCCGGAGGACAAATACCGGATAGTGAAACTCCTGCAATCCAGGGGTCATATGGTCGGCATGACTGGAGACGGCGTCAACGACGCGCCGGCTTTGAAGCAGGCGGAGATGGGGATAGCGGTGAGCAACGCAACCGATGTGGCAAAGGCCTCCGCAAGCGTAGTGCTGACCGAGCCGGGCATAAGCGTGATCATCGATGCGGTGACAATAAGCAGGCAGACATACCAGCGGATGCTCTCATGGGTCATAAACAAGGTCACAAAGGTCATGGAATTCGTCGGCTTGCTCACCATAAGTTTTTTATGGCTGCACGAAATAGTGCTTTCCCTGCTGGGCATGTCCCTGCTTGTATTTTCTAATGATTTTGTGACAATGTCCCTGGCTACCGACAACGTAAAACATACGAGCAATCCGAACCATTGGAATGTGAAAAATATTACCCTGGCGTCTCTTATCCCGGGTATGCTGCTGGTTGTTGAAGGTTTGATAGTGATATTCATTGGACTGAATTATTTTCACCTCGAATGGGAAAGGCTGCGTACACTGGTGATGCTTAATCTTATATTCAACAGTCAATTCAGAGTACTGATCGTGAGGGAAAGGAGGCACTTCTGGTCGTCGCTCCCCGGAAGGGAACTGCTCATTCTGAGCACGGCGACGATAATCGGGTTTGGATTTTTAGGCATATACGGCGTCTTTGTCCCGTCCCTGACATTGAATCAGGTTCTTATGGTTCTGGGATTTTCGGCATTATTTACGCTTTGTATAGATTTTCCGAAATACTATCTTTTCAGGAGATTCGGGTTGTAAGTATGATTCAAAAAATACGAATATACCCGTTCTTCTTGTAAGAGGATGATGTGTATCCTGAAAATGCTGAGGGCAGACGATGAATATTCAGGCAATTATTATTGGCTGCGTCACGGGTTTTTTATCAGCCTTCTTTGGCATTGGAGGTAGCAGTGTCGATACACCTGTGCTCAGGACATTTCTTAATCTTCCGCCGCTCGTCGCCCTCGGAACCCCGCTTCCCCTGACTGTCCTTACAGCCTCTATAGCATCTTTTGCATATAAAAGGGAACACCTCGTCAATTTCAGGATTGCTTCCTACAGCCTTCTCGCAGGCGTTCCCGGAATGGTTTTAGGCTCTTACCTTACTGCCTATCTTTCAGGGAAGTTCCTCATGCTCCTGACCGCTGTTGTGCTCTGCCTTGTCGGGGTTGATTTTATAATCAAAAATATTACGGGAAAGACCTTTGCATTGGAAAAAACTTTTTCCCCACCGCCTGTGTATTACATAGTTGCTGTTGTTGCTGTTATCGGTATTCTGTCGGGCATCCTTGCCAATGGAGGCGGTATATTTCTTGTACCGGCCTATGTCATATTCTTCCGTATGAAAATAAAGGAAGCGATAGCCACGTCACTTCTCACAGTGGCCGTAATGGCCCTTCCAGGGAGCATCATACATTACCATCTTGGACATATCAATCTAACGATAAGCGCTTCCATGGCCATAGGAGTAATCCCAATGGCTTATATCGGTGCAAAACTGGACATTGAAACCAGGCCAAAAACTGTCATGCTGCTCTATGGCATAGTCATGGTAGTCTTTTCTGTTTATTTTTTTATTCGCCAGTTGAGGACATGACCATGATTAGTCGCCGATTTATTTTACAATAGCTATATTCTCTGCATTCTTGGATTTAGGTGCAAGGATTATCATGAAATTCGTACCGGCGATTTAAAAAATGGAAATTAACTGGTCCGCTTTTATTTTAGTACTTAATTTACTGTGTGTTTATTTTTAATATCATCGAGCAGTATCTTATAATCCTGCGGTGTCAAATGCCAGGCTCCCGGCCTGAAGGGATTATCAAGGTCATCGATTACAATGTAGATCGTATATGCTAATACCCCGATGCTTAATGTAAAAATGTAATCGAGCCAGGTATTCTTTACGCCGATGAAAAGGGAAAGAAAGATCAATAAAACATCGGCGAAGATGAGAGTATTCTTTAAGATGTGGGGAATGTGAATTACGCTTTGATAAAGTCTTCTATTGCGATTTCTTAAGAGATCATTAAAAAGAGGTACAAGCTGCATTCTTCCTGTTTCTTCTGTCAGCCCTGCTATTTCATTTCGGAGAGCGTCTAAAGTTTTTTCCTCTGATTCACGTCTCTTCCATTGTTCCATCGCAGGCCATTCCCCTTGAATGGTGTAAAGATAGTCCTTTATACATTTAAGAATATTTTCCTTGATATCATTCGATAAATGCCGGGACAAAAGCCATAATTCACGGAGGGCATCTACTTCTCCCTTGATAGATTCAACGAGATGATTCCAGTTTTCCCACTCTTTCTGAATGGTAAAGGCAGCAAGGATGCTGAACATAAGACATATTGCTGAGTAGAGCCAGGGGATACCGCCTAAATCCCGTAAATCCAATAATAGAATTCTTCCGTGATCAATTGTCCGCATCAACCAGAATACTAAAGAAAAAATAATGAGAAAGAGAATTATTTTTGGAATAAATTTCAATTAAATGCTCCTAATTTAAAGGTGGGGTCCAGTTTTCGAAAAAATGGTCCGCGGCAGTTGTTTTGCCTATCGGAAGATGACCATACAAAATGGATAGCTGTTTCCCTGCCTCAGATTTTGACTCTTTATCAACTATTACCTTCCACATTGCTGCTACCAGCCCTGACCTGTCAGCGCCAGCCTGGCAATGTATCAATATAGGACGCGGTGTATGTTTGAAAATCTCCATCAGTTTCCGGACATCATCCTCAGTTGGTTCATGAGATGCTGATAAAGAGACATCGTAGTGCTGTACATTATGCTCTGCGCTAACCTTTTTTTCTTCCATATACCATGGTGCATCTTGGTTTTTACCACGCAGATTCAATATGCTCTTGATATTATACTTTTTGATGTAGTATTCAAGCTCATCTCTATCCAGTTGAGCAGACCTGTAAGCTTCTCCGTGCGTAATCGGATGGAAGTTGCCCTGCTCCTCCATGTATAAAATAAAGCTTGCAGTCAGCAGGAGCAACAATATAGAGACTAT
>JBGOYM010000102.1:0-7506 GCA_041479675.1 Candidatus Methanoperedens sp. | reverse complement strand
TCCAGATGATAGGCATAAGTCCTGAATCCATTGCCCTGCTGATAAGGGAGGCATTGATATGAAATGGAGGGTTGTTGAACTTGAAACCCATGATGCCTATCTCAATATGGCTCTTGATGAAGCAGTAAGCGAAGACATAATGAACGGTTCATCCCCTCCCACAATCAGGTTCTATACATGGAAGCCAGGCGCAGTTTCAATCGGATACTTCCAAAGCATGAAAGATGAGGTCAATCTGGATACGTGCAGGGAACTTGGTATCGACTGCATCAGGCGCTGGACAGGGGGTGGAGCGGTATATCATGATGCAAAAGGAGAGATCACCTACAGCCTGATAGCGCCTGCCAGTTTATTCCCAAAGAATATCATCAAGTCCTATGAAATGATATGCGGATGGATAGTTAACGGGCTAAAAACACTTGGTATCGATGCAGTGTTCAGCCCTGTTAACGACGTTCTTGTGGGAGGAAAAAAAATCTCAGGAAGCGCGCAGACCCGGAGGGGAGGGATACTGCTCCAGCACGGTACAGTGCTGTTTGATCTTGACCTTGCAACAATGTTCAGTGTGCTAAATGTCAGCAAGCAGAAAATCAGTGACAAGATGATAAAGAGCGCCGAGGAAAGGGTCACAAGCATTATAAAACAAATTGATGTAGAGAAAAAAGATGTTTATGATGCCCTGTTGAGGTCTTTTACAGAGGATAAGGATTTTGAATATGGGGCATGGAGCATGAAGGAGATGTTCCGGGCAAAAGAGTTAGCTCGTCTAAAGTATAAGACAGATAAGTGGATGTTTTTAAGGTGATCGGGAATAAGATGACTAAATGGATCATCGTGCATGATAAAACCAATATGGCTTAAAGTGAGACCGCCAACCGGGATAAAGTTCCAGAGGCTTAGAAAGGCATTGAATGACTACGGTCTTAACACAGTATGCCAGAGCGCGGATTGCCCTAATATCGGGGACTGCTGGACAAGAGGCAATGCCACTTTTATGATCATGGGTTCTGTCTGCACAAGGAACTGCAGGTTCTGCGCTGTAAAAAAAGGAAAAGAAGGGGAGCCTCTTGATCCTTTAGAACCTGAAAAGATAGCCATTGCTGTAAAAGAGACCGATTTGAAGCATGTTGTCCTGACATCAGTTGACAGGGACGACCTCAAAGATTGCGGCGCCGGGCATTTCGCAGAATGCATCAGAGCGCTGAAACAACCTGGCATGGATATATCTATTGAGGCTTTGATACCTGATTTTCAGGGAGATATAATTTGCCTTCAAAAGATGATCGACACATCACCTGATATCATAGCACATAATATAGAGACCACAGAGGAATTGCAGGGAAAGGTCAGGGACAGGAGGGCTGGATACAGGTTATCCCTTGAAGTACTTGAATTTATAAAAAAGAAGTCACCTTCCATTTATACTAAATCTTCTCTGATGCTTGGATTCGGGGAGACCGAAGATATGGTATTGAGAACTCTGCGTGACCTGAAAAAAGCTGGTGTTGATATCATTACTATAGGTCAATATTTGAGACCCACGCCACATCATCTTGAGGTAAAAGAGTATTTGCCGCCTGAGATGTTCGAGTTTTATAAAAAGAAGGCGCAAGAGATGGGTTTTCTGGCAGTTGTCAGCGGCCCGCTTGTCAGGAGCTCTTATAGACACCATTAGATAGAGGAATTATCCATATAAAAAATCCTGAAATCAAAAAAAAAAGAAATAATATGTGATGTGAAATATCACATCACTTGAATATTTACTGACCTTCCATGAATGGGCTTTTGACACCTGTCAAAACCGCCATTACACGTACTCTGCCTGTGAGCTGGTCATCGACCTTTGCGCCCCAGATAACTCTCTTGGTATTTGGGACCTTGTCCATGATCAATTCTCCAGTGACTGCGACTTCTTCGAGTGTCATATCTTCACCGCCCACGATGTGAATAAGCACACCGTATGTGGCTGACATGTCCGAGATATCAAGCAGCGGCACTGCAAGCGCCTGGGAAACTGCCTTTACTACTCTGTCCTCTCCGTCGCCTTCGCCGATACCTATCGAAGACACGCCGCCGCGCTCCATGACCGCGCGAAGATCTGCGTAGTCAAGGTTGATGAGAGATGGCTGAGTGATCGTTTCGGTAATGTTCTTAACGAATGCGCCGACCAGTGCGTTCGCAACTGCAAGTGCTTCTTTTAGCGGGAGATTTCCTGCTACTTCTCTCAACTTTGAGTTATCGATAACGATGGTTGCGTCGCAGCTCTCGGAGAGCGCCTGAATTGCCTCTCTTGCTTTTTCTCTCCTGAACTGTTCGATCTTGAATGGGATCGTGACGCATGCGATCGTGAGTGCTCCAAGTTCTCTTGTAACTTCAGAAACTACGGGTATCGCTCCCGTGCCTGTTCCTCCACCCAATCCGGCTACAAGGAAAACGAGGTTCGTTCCATCTAATTCAGCTTTTATTTCTGCAAGGTTCTCTTTTGTCGCCTGGGCACCCATTTCTGGGTATCCGCCGCACCCATGTCCCTTACATAATTTCTCACCGAGCAAAATCAATTTATCCGCTTTACACATTGTACTCAGATGATTTACATCAGTGTTAGCTGCAAGTATCCTTCCGCCAGCCATTCCTTTCTCTGCAATCCAAGTCGTAATATTACATCCTGCGCCACCAAGCCCGACTACGGCCACAGATGGTTTTGAGGTTTTCACAAGCTCTGCTAACTTTTCGTTAATCATATATTATAGCCTCCTTAATTAAAATTATGGCTGCTATCTTTACACCTTTTAAGTATATAGTATTATTGATGAACCATGCTGTAAGCATGGTTTATTTCTGTTTCGGGGGCCAGTTTTTCTCCATCCAGCCCGGGATGCGTCCCGAGTCAGGAGGACCTATCATCACACAAAGTCCTGTTACATCCTCCACATCACCCTGCAGTCTCGCTGCTAGACCGGGCAAGATCAATGTATTGTGCGTTGTTTTTTCCTTGAGATCAAAATTTGCCTTCTGGAAGGTATCCTTTATCTTAGCTGCTGTTAGCTGCCCACCTGCCACTGATGCCTCGACGCCGATGCCGTCAGTATCCACGGCTGCAAGATAGCAGTTTATCTTGTTTGAAGAAAGGTCGCTCTCCACAGTATAATATGTTAGGGCAAAGTTGGTCGTGATGATAACTGGAGAATCCTTAGTGGGAGAGCCTACTTCATTCACGCCCGGTGCTACTTTAACAGGCGTCCTGGGGTCTGTGTAAATGGTATCACGAAGGTGTACCTCTGGAAGCATTGCATAAGGCTCAAGGCTGTGGAGTATCATTATGTCCGCATATCTCACTATGAAAACCGAAGCAAGCACTGTTTCCCAGTACGATGCTGTAACAGCGTCCTTATACACAAGCCAGGCGTTAAGGGGAACTGACATGAGAGGATAAGCGATGTCTTTCTGCCCTTCCTTTATCCCCGCGCGGCGAAGCTTGACGAAACGCTCGAAGCTCTCTTTCAACTGCTTTCCCTGCGGGTATGTGCCAGGATCAAGCACCAGATCTTTTAATCCCATCTTCTGGAAAGTCATTGCAAGCGATTTTAACTTATCAAGATCGGGTGAGAAGAGGACGACCGGAACTTTGTAGTTCATGGCAAGTTCCGCCACTTCCCCCCAGTTCTTTTCTGTAGCAGCATAGATAAGCGGTCTTCTGTCCTTTACGATCTCAAGTGCTGCCCGAAGAGCAGCCGGGTCAAACGAACACAGGACCATGGGAAGTTTTGTGGTCTCTGCTACCTTTTTTACAGCTCCTGCGAACTTCAATATGTCGCCTGAAACGCATCGTACTGCCACCAGTTCTACTTTCAGGAACTTTCCGACATAGAATTTTCTGAAGTTTGATATCTTATTTACCCTGTCAACAAGTTCCTGTTCAGGCATCGTATCCCAGACATCATAAGCAAACGCAGTCGGGTTGAAGAAGGTCAATTGGTGGCGATATATAATATCATCCCCACCGATCTTCTTTGCATGTTCTCCCACACCTATTGTGACCTCCCGTATCTCAGGAGCAAGCAGGGTCTGGAGTTCCATGTATTTTTTCTTAAATTCATCTTTCAGCAAAGGCGAGCAGTCCTCCAGCTTCTTTGACCTGTCTATGAGGTGAGCTCCAAAAGCCATGCACGTCGCATCCCCGCATTCAGCGCAGTTTATCTGCGGCAGGTACTTGTAGACCTGGAGAGGGCTGTTGAGTTTCATTATACCACCGCAGATACCCAGTTATCGATATTCACGGGTTCGGTTTCCTTTGAACCGTACAGCGTCTGAGTTATCTCCTTGAGCACCTGTACTGCAGTCGGATGCATCATCATGAAAAGGTCATTCCCTGCAAGCGATAATGTCAGCCCGGTAATTATTTCCCATATTGGTCCCCTGTATTCACGCGGTCCCCAGTCGGAATCTTCCTTCAGGGGCGAGGATACCATCCAGGCTTCTCGCGCTCCCCATGCGTTAGTGGTGCCGCTTGACATGGGGAAATTAAGCTCTGCATCTCCCGTAAGACCTGCAAGTCTTATCCTCTCCATGTTCGTGTAAGCATAATCAAGCCCGTATCCAAGCGCCGCTGTTGTGGGATCCATAATTATGTTCTCTCGCGCCACGCCGCACTGCTTCATGAGTTTGCGGTTCAATTCCTTTTGCGCGTTTATCTCAAGCTGCGTCCATGAAAGAACCACATGGTTGTACTTCTTGGCAGCTTCCGCGATCCTGGCATAATCAAGGTTGAGGCTTGCTGATGCCAGCAGGCATCGTTCACCTTCAGCAGCTTCTGCTGCTTTTTCAAGAACTGCTGGATCTTTTTCAGGATTTCCTGAGCCCCCTATAACAATGGGCACATCAACTGCCTGAAGGACTTCTTCCACGGTCTTTGCAGCATCAGAAGGCGAAGTATCCTTGATGTTAGGGTCTGTACTGATAAGATGTATAGTGACCATGTCTGCCCCGAAATCGCGCACCACCTTTTTTGCCCATTCTGCAGGGCTGTTGATAACATCCTCGTAGTTGGATTTGACTGCTTTTGCCATATTTATGGGCATGTCGAAAACATCCATTGTTATATGATTCCTGTGAGGCATTGGACTGTCAAAATAATAAGGTAACGCAATCTCACCGCCAAGGGTCACTGTGCTCTTTCGCGAGCCGCCATCGGAGGATGTGGCTCCCAGCACAACTTCCTGAATTGGAGTTTTCCATTCCTCGTTCCTGGCTGCGCTGAACTTTGATTCTATCAGTTTGCTTGGCCTGACAGGCTTTTGCTGGGTAGAAGCGCTGAGCATCTGGTCAACAGGATAACCAAGGATCCTTGAAATATTCATCAGGTGAAAAGCCATCTGTGCGGTCTCGTGCCCCAGCGCGTAAGCCATCTGAGGGTTAAGACCCATCTGTCCAAGGTCAAGTTCCACATCGCCTTCTATCCTTACCCCCTCAAGAGCCTCGATATCATGGCCCCCGAACAGGCTTCCAAGCTCGGAAAGTTTGATCTTTTTTATCATTTTACATCCCATTTAGCATTATTAATCGTCCCAGATAGGAGTGGCTACATATATATTTTAAGATAAACTTAGAAGCTATGTTCATGGATAAATATTTCCGATTGAACCTCAAATCATTTTAAGATATATGTGTAATTATTGAGGTAACGTGCGAATTGGAATTATCCTTCACGGACCCGAAATCGTGGATGAGGGCAGCGCAGAGCGGATAATCCGTATTCTGTTGAAAGAACATGACGTCACTGCAAAACTTGGCGGCACCATGGGGCGAACTGCGGTACTGGACGCTGGGCTTGAAGAACTGATCGATATCTCGCAGGGGATGACGCCCAGCCAGACAATAAACGCGCTAAAAGATAGCATCGATGTTGCAGTGCTGCTGAACCACGGAAAAACCCTTGAAACCGGGCTGCATTTCGGTCGCATCGTTGCCTCAAAATTGGGCTCATTGATCCCGTTTGTCCACATAGAGCGCCCGGATATTGATGGCAGAATAATATATTACGATCAGCGAGCAAAGCTCTTCGCGGAACATGTCAGGAGTATCCTTATGACGCACGGTAATTACGACCTTCCTGTCGAAAAGAGCAGTCCTCTGCCGCCGCAGGTTGAAAATGAGGGTGACACGGTCGTACGAAGGTTAGCAGGAGTATTTCCTGGAGAGAACATCAGGCTGGACGGGATAATTATCGGACATGCTACTTCTGCACAACCCGAGATCGTATGCAGGGGCGGTAAAGTGGTGGAGTTGCGTGGAGGAATAATAAAACACCATGGTCTTGAAAAGCTTGAGAACAGGAATATCGACCTTGCAGCAGCAAGGGTGAAGACCGGGAACATCAGGAGAAGCAAACGCAGACCAGAGATTAAAGCTATGAAGCCTCATGGAGTCGGGGTTGCCATTATTGACCACTGCGCCGAATCCACTTTCGAACTTGTAAAGGATGCCAGCCTGGTCATTACAGTAGGGGATGACACAACAGCAATAGCCGCCGATATACTGGCGCGTTTTGGCATACCCATTATCGGGATAACGGACGGCGACCTGGATGGCATACTTGATGATACAACAGTGCCAGCAGGGTCGGTCATCATCCGTGTCAGAGAAGGATTTGACGATATCGTGGGAAAGGAAGTATTTGAGACACTTATGAAACGTGAACCTCAAATCCAATTACATGAAACGATGAACTTATTTGCAAGTATAATTGAGCTGGCTGAAAAATATATACTTGAAATAAAATACTATTAAAAAAAATAATAAATGGTATAATCTGGATTATAATCCAGCAGTTATACCAAGAACACCTGATTGAATGATGATCGCGACTGCGATTATTACACCAGCCATCTCAAGCGCCACAGCGACATTTCCCTTCTTGAGTTCTCCGAACTCATCGATCCCCTTGGTGAGCTTATCGAGCATATTCAGCGCGAGATATATAGCAGCGATCGCAAGTACTATTCCAAGTATTAACTGTAATAAACTTGCTACCAATGCAAAGACGTCTCCAGCCAGCGCTTTTGATATTCCTGAAGAAACACCAGCGACGCCTGACTGAACAACTATGGCTATGGCGATAAATACTGATGCCACAAGAATACCTACAGCTGCGTTGCCTTTAGCTATTTCCTTTTCTTCATCTATTCCTTTTGTTATTTTTCCCAGTACTGAGAAACCAATATACAGTGCCACAACTGCAAGTATGATGGCAATGACTAATTGAATAATCCCAATTACTGCTGTTTCCAAAGTCATATTTCCTCCTCACGCTTAAAGCGTAGATGGTATTATTGGCAGCAGGGTAATATAAAATTATTGTGATTCCTTCGGCTTTGGGACAAAATTATCTCAGCCTCCTATCTTAACATCCAAATCCTCAAGATACCTGAGATAACACAGCCTTTTCAAATCATAATTGCATACTCTCAGAAAAGCTTCCTGTTTCCGTCTCACATTTAATTTTTTTTG
>JBGOYM010000101.1:0-7694 GCA_041479675.1 Candidatus Methanoperedens sp. | reverse complement strand
GTGACAGGAGGCGATCTGCGAGGAAAAATACGGATAGGTGAAAAGGATATCAGCAGTTGTAAGGTCCACCAGTTATCCAGGCATGTGGGAATGGTGTTTCAAAATCCCAATGCCCAGCTCTTCGGGCTGACCGTAGAAGAGGACGTTGCTTTCGGACCCGAGAACCTGGGAATGGCACGAGAGGAAATTCAGAAGTTGGTGGAAAAATCCATTGGCATAGTTGGAATAGAGAAATTGAGAAAAAGGTTCACCTTCACCCTTTCAGGTGGAGAGAAGCAGCGTACTGCAATAGCCGGAGCTATTGCCATGGAACCAAAGATATTAGTCCTCGATGAACCTACCTCTGATCTTGATCCTATGGGCACAAAGCAGGTTCTTGAGACTGTAAAGAGGCTTAATAAAGACAGGTCAATCACAATAATTCTGATAGAACATAAGATTGATGAGGTGTTCGACCTTGCAGATAGGACGATTGTTATGGACAGGGGAAAGATTATCCTTGACGGAAAAACAAGTGAGGTATTTACCCGCAACCTCGATCTTCTGGAAAGCATGGGCATATACCCGCCTCAGCTTATACGCCTCTCAAAGATGCTGAAGGTGAAGCCGTCCTATAAGGAAATATCCTCTTACTTTAATAGTTTGAATGGGTCATTTAAAAAATTTTCTGAGGAAAACCACACAGAAAAATCCTCTCCTGAAGTAGTATTTGAGGATGTCTGGTTCAATTACCACAATGGGACTCCTGCACTAAAAGGTATAAACCTCGAAATGAAAAAAGGAGAATTTATCGCCCTGATAGGGTCAAATGGCTCTGGAAAAACAACCCTATTAAGCTGTTTGATAGGATTTATAAAGCCCGGCAAGGGAAGAATCCTGATAGACGCGCAGGATATAAAAAACCTGGGCGTTGCCGATTTGGCAGTTAAAGTCGGATACCTTTTCCAGAATCCCGACCTTCAGCTTTTCATGAATACAGTTGCGCAAGAAGTTGGGTTCGGGTTGAAGAATAGGTCTATGGCCACTGTTGATATAAACAAAAATGTTGCCAGGGCATTAGAGATTATGGAACTCTCTGAATACAGTGACCGACACCCCCACTCCCTGAGCCGCGGTCAGAGGCAGAGGCTAGCCGTTGCTTCGATTATCTCCATGGAACAGGATATTCTTGTTCTTGATGAACCCACCTCAGGACAGGATCGGGGCCACTTGAATAAGTTTCTATGTCAAATAAAAAAATTAAACGATGCCGGGAAAACGATAATAATGATAACCCATGACATGAGCATAGTAGCAGAATACTCTGAGAGGACGATTGTGATGGAGGGGGGAAAAATACTGATGGATGGCAGTACTCGTGAGGTTTTTTCCAGACCGGAGATACTTAAAAAAGCTTCCATAGAGCCGCCTCTACTCGCCAGAATCAGTAACGATCTAAGAAAAGCTGGAAGAAAGATCCCGGTATTGCTTACACTTGAAGAGCTTCAATATTCCCTGAAAATTGAAACCAGAGGTATGATATGAAAATCGCATCCATAATGTGGAACTCATATATTCCGATGCTTGTAAAAGCAAACGAAGGCGTGGGTTTTGAACTGAAGATTTTTTCAAATAGAACTTTTGAGGAAAATCCCGCAAAAATAGAAGAGGCACTGAATGCCCTTGAAGAGGCAGACCTGATTCTTCTTTATAGAACCAACGATCTTTTCTGGGAGGAAATAGAAAAAAGGCTGAAGGAACTGGGAAAAGGAGTCCCTGTTGTTTGTTTGGGGTACGACCCTTCTTTCTGGATACTCTCCACAGTAAAGCCAGAAATCGTTGCAACCGCTCAATCCTACATTACCATAAATGGTGAAGAAAACCTCAGAAACTTGCTCTGCTACCTGGGAAAAGAGGTTCTGGGCATGGATTTAAAGGTAGAGCCTCCTGAGCGGGTTGCCTGGGAAGGTTTGTATCATCCTGATGCGCCGGGGTATTTTAAAAGTATAGACGAATATCTGAAATGGTATAAACTAAAAGCAGCGCCTACGGTGGGTATTTTATTCTCCCGTATATCATGGATAAACAACAGCCTTGACATTGAAAACACATTGATTAAAGAATTGGAGAAAAGAGGAGTAAATGTTATTCCTGCGTTCTCTTACTCTGTAAAGGATGAAGAGCTTGGCACAAAAGGACAGGGCGAGCTAATCCAGGAGTATTTTATGGAAAACGGCAGATCGAGAATTGATGCCCTTGTCAAGCTACTGCCTTTCTTCCTGGGTCAAAACAGAAAAAATATGGGCGAAGCAGGAGGCGCTTTCCACGGAGTAGCGTTGTTAAAGGAACTGAATGTTCCTGTGTTCCAGCCTATTGTATCAACCTATAAAACCTTAGAGGACTGGGAATCCTCCAATGGCTTGACCAATGACACAGGCTGGAGCGTTGCCATGCCTGAGTTCGAAGGCGTTATCGAGCCGATAATAATCGGCGCTAACAGCCTTAATGTTGATTTCATGCAGCGCCTGCCCATAGAAGAGCGGTGCTCAAAGCTTGCCCAGAGGGTATTAAAATGGATGAGTCTGGGGAAAAAACCAATTAATGAGAGAAAGGTTGCCTTCATACTCCATAACAATCCCTGTGCTGGCGTGGAGCTGGGCGTCGGAGGCGCGGCGCATCTGGATTCACTTGAGAGTATGGCAAGGATTTTAAAAAGGATGAAGGAAGTGGGTTATGAGGTTGATTTTCCGGCAAACGGGAAAGAACTTATCGAAAACATCATGGAAAAGAAAGCCATATCTGAGTTCAGGTGGACGCCTGTTGAAGAAATTGTCAAAAAAGGAGGAGCATTAGCTCTGGTTAAGAAGGAGGACTATGAATTATGGTTCAACACCCTGAGTCCTAAGATAAAGGAGAGTTTAATCAATGCATGGGGTTCTCCTCCCGGGGAAGAGAAAGACGGGATTCCTGCTGCTATGGTCTATCAGAATAACATCGTGGTAACAGGCGTCAGATATGGCAATGCAGTTGTCAGCGTCCAGCCAAAGCGCGGCTGTGCAGGCTCGCGATGCGATGGGCAGGTATGCAAGATTCTCCATGATCCTGATGTTCCTCCTCCCCACCAGTATCTTGCCACTTATAGATATCTTGAAGATACATTCGGAGCAGATGTCCTTGTGCATGTGGGTACGCACGGGAATCTAGAGTTTTTGCCTGGGAAAGGTGTAGGATTATCGAGGGATTGCTACCCTGATATTGCTATAGGGACTATTCCGCATCTTTATATCTACAATGCTGATAACCCGCCTGAAGGCACAATCGCAAAAAGGAGAAGCTATGCTTGCTTGGTAGATCATATGCAGACCGTGATGACTCAGGGAGGGTTGTATGAAGAGCTTGAAGAGCTTGACAGATTGCTGGGTGAATATGAGAATGCAAGGCATGATAAAGCAAGAGCACATGCACTTGTGCACCTGATTATTGAGGCTATAGTAAAATCAAAACTTGATAAAGAAATTAAACTTTCCGAAGGTATGCAGCCTGAAGAAATAATTTCAAAGGCACATGATGCTTTGAGTCGGATAAGGAATACCCAGATTCAATATGGTATGCATATATTTGGCGAACTACCCGATGGAGAAAAAAGGGTTGATTTCATTAATTCAATCCTTAGATATGATTCAGGCGATGTTTCCCTGCGAAGAGTTATTTCAGGAATTATGGGTTTAAACTTTGATGAACTCATGGCAAATCAGGGAGCGATATCGCCAGGATATAATAAATCCAATGGCGAGCTACTTGAAGAGATCGATTCTCTTTCAAAAGTCGTGATAAAAGAATTTTTAGAAGCTGTTAGTAAAACACCGGAAGATGTCTTTGAACAGCCTGTAAAACAAGAACATGTAAGACAATTGGGATCGTTAAGAGAGCGCGTTCTGGATTTAAATAACAGAATTAACGAATCCAGAGAAATCGAAGCTTTGTTGAGTGGTTTTGAGGGCAGATATATTCCAGCAGGGCCATCTGGCTTGATCACTCGTGGAAGAGATGATGTACTGCCAACCGGAAGAAACTTCTATTCTCTCGACCCGCAGCGTATTCCAACAAAGGCTGCGTGGAAAGTGGGGCAAAAACTGGCAGATGCAGTTATTGATAAGTATAAAAAAGAAGAAGGCAGGACTCCTGAGAATGTGGCTTTATACTGGATGTTAAGCGACATAATGTGGGCTGACGGTGAGGGTATGGCTCAGATGATGTATTTGCTTGGAGTTGAGCCAGTCTGGCAACAAAATGGAAGATTAAAGGGATTTGAGGTAATCCCGCTTGAAAAACTTGGAAGACCGAGAATAGATGTTACCGTAAGGGTTTCAGGGATTACAAGAGATAATTTCCCGAATTGTATAGAGCTTCTTGATGAGGCAATTCAAGCAGTGGCATCTCTGGATGAACCACCAGATAGGAATTTTCCAAGAAAACATTCTCTGGCTCAAATGGCTGATAGTGGTAATTCAGGCAATAATGCCTGGAGGGATGCCACGCTTCGGATATTCTCAAGCAAACCAGGCACATATTCTCCAGGGGTCAACCTGGCAGTATATGCCAGTGCATGGAAGGACGAAAAAGACCTCTCTGATATCTTCGTATATTGGAATGGCTATGCCTATGGGAAAGGAGTCAATGGTAAAGAATCACATCAGCAGCTTGTTAACGGCCTCAAGACAGTTGATACCACTTTTAACAAGGTCGTAAGCGATGAATACGATTTATTTGGCTGCTGCTCTTATTTCGGCACTCAAGGTGGCATGACCGCTGCAGCAAGAAGCATTTCTGGCAAAGAAGTAAAATCGTATTACGGCGATACCAGAGAACCTGAGCATGTGGAAGTAAGAGATCTTGCTGATGAGGTCAGGAGAGTGGTAAGAACGAAGCTCCTGAATCCGAAGTGGATAGAAGGGATGAAACAGCACGGCTACAAGGGTGCCGGGGATATCTCCAAGAGAGTAGGGCGGGTTTACGGCTGGGAAGCAGCTACCAAAGAGGTGGATGATTGGATCTTCGATGACATAGCAAAGACTTTTGTGCTTGACGAGGAGATGAAAAAGTTCTTCGAAGACAACAATCCCTACGCTTTAGAGGAGATCGCGCGGCGGCTTCTTGAAGCATACCAACGAGAACTCTGGGATGCTGATCCGGAAGTGCTGGAGGGCTTAAAGAATACCTATCTTGAGATAGAGGGCTGGATGGAAGAGAGAGCAGGTGAGGGGGAGTTCCAGGGCGGTGCGGTTGATATAATGACGGCTCTTGAAGTTGAAGGCTGGGGAGATAAGATGAAAGCTGTTATGAAAAAGATTCATAATAAAAATGATAATAGGTAAAGAAAATGAATACAAAGGAAACTTTGAACAAGAAAAATAATGGGAAGGTTGTTGTTTCGTGGACAGGTGGAAAGGATGGTTGTTTTGCATGCTATAAAGCAATATCAGAAGGTTTTGATGTCTCCTATCTCTTGAATTTCAAAGATACGAAGAGACGTAGAGCCCATGAAATCAATCCTGAACTACTGAATGCACAATCAGAAGCGATTGGAATTCCAATTATTCAAATTGGTTTTGAATCGTATGAGCAAGAATTTAAAAAAGTGATACGCAATTTAAACGAACACGGTGCTGGAATAGAGGGTGCGGTATTCGGGCATATTGAAACGCATGAAGATCTGGTGGACAGGATTTGTAGCGATCTTGACCTTAAGTTATTATTACCGCTTTGGAAACAGAATTCAGAGAAAATCATAACAGATTTTGTAGAAGCCGGATTTGAAGCAATTATAGTTGGTGCTATAGCCAATTTATTTGACAAAGAATGGCTTGGAAGGAAGATAGATAAAAAATTCATAAGCGATTTATGTAGTTACAATAACACGATCGATCCATGCGGCGAAAATGGTGAATTCCATACTTTTGTCATTGATGGTCCAATGTTCAAAAACAGGTTAAGAATTGTTAATAGCGAAAAGATCTTGAGAGATGGACAATGGTTCATGGAAATTTCAAAATATGCGACTGAAGAAAATTAAACTATGAATATTATAGAAACACGCAGCCTTACCAAATATTTCACAAAACTCTGTGCAGTAGATAGCATAAATCTTGAAGTTGGAAACGAAATTTTCGGATTACTTGGTCCAAACGGCGCAGGTAAGAGCACAACTGTACTCATGCTTACCACGTTGTTGAAACCAAGCAAGGGCGAAGCCTATGTCTGCGGATATAATGTGGTAAGAGACGCTAAGAAAGTTCGTAATGCCATAAGCTATGTGCCTCAGGATATGGCAGTGGATATTAAACTCACGGGCTATGAGAACGTTATGCTGTATGCAAAATTGTACGGCGTACCTGATAGGAAAAGGAGAGTAGATGAAGTGATTGGATTGCTGGGTTTAAATGAGAGAAAAGATGAGCAGGTGAAGAACTATTCAGGCGGAATGAGGCGCAGGCTTGAGCTGGCGCAAGCGCTGGTGCATGAACCTGAAGTTTTATTCCTGGATGAGCCCACCCTTGGTCTGGATGTGGCTGGCAGGAGACAGATCTGGGAGCATATCTCATCGTTAAAGAAAAAAGGAATGACCATTTTTATGACAACACATTATATGGACGAAGCAGATGAATTCTGCGACAGGGTAGCGATAATCGATAAGGGTAAGATATCTGCTATGGATTCTCCTGTAAAATTAAAGAATATGATCGGAAAAAATGTTATAACCGCAAGTGTAAAAGGTGAATTTAAAGGAATTAATATCGACGGAATAAAATTTTTAAGCAGTGAGAATGGAGAACTCAAGTTCAAGGTTGAGAATGGAAGCGAAGCACTACCTGTGCTATCTGAAGCATTGTCAAAGCAGGGTCTGAAGGTACATGCCCTGTCACTCAGAGAACCATCCATGGACGATGTTTTCATGCAAAATGTAAGCGCACAGGATGATAAGACCAGGTTTGATTCTAATAAGTTCAGGACGATGCTGCGGGGGATGAAATGAGAGGAGTTTTATACTTTATTGAAAGAGATCTCACGCGGTGGACAAGGAGTAAAATATCAGTGGTTGCCTCGCTTGTGATGCCTGCTGCATGGCTGATATTCGTGGGACTAACACTGCCTATAAAGTTCAATAACACCAACTATATTAATTACATTACACCTGGCATTCTCGTGATGACGATGCTCTTTGCTTCTTTAGCAGGGGGATCGCTATTGATCTTTGATAAGATGCTTGGTTTTTTAAATAAGTTCCTGGCTCTCCCCACACCCAGAGAAAGTATTCTTTTCGGGAAGATCCTTTTCATAACGTTTCGGGGTATTATCCAGTCAACAGTGATCCTTGCACTGGCGCTATTTCTCGGAGTAAAGATCCAGAGCTTGACAAGTATTTTTCTTATCTATCTTGTTTTGTTCATTTTCGGAATACTGTTCTCCTCTATCTCTACTACCATAGCCCTGGTCGTGGATGACCATGATGGATATGCGGCGGTGAACAGCATGATAAGCATGCCGCTTTTTTTCACAAGCAGCGCACTCATGCCGTATGATATGATGCCGTCCTGGTTAAGAATACTGGCTTCCTTGAATCCTGTGAGCTATGCCATAGATACTGCAAGGGCGCTATTTGCTGGAAATATTCCTTTGAATGGAATTGTGGAACTTATTGTGATTACTGTGGTTGT